>NZ_LROR01000037.1:0-194032 GCF_001675205.1 Clostridium coskatii
TTTATAATGTATATCTTTAATTTTTTTTAAAAATATTGCCGCACCTATATATTTATTACTTTTTGCTTTACTTATCACTTTTTCTTTATTTCTAAAAGTTATACTATCATCATTTTCTACTTTCCTAATTATCTGTAAGCAACCTTTTAACATAAATTTATAGCTATTAATATTACTTGAAATATTTTTACTATGTTTTCTATAATAATATAAAGGTTTAGAAACATACCCTAATTTAATATCTTTATTTATTAATCTCAAATTCATATCCCAATCTTCAATCAATAAACTTTCATCAAATAATCCAACTTTATCAAATACAGTTCTACAATACATTCCAAATGTAGTTATTTGATTTTGTAACAAATTTTCTATATAAAATTTTTGTCTATTTAAGTTCATATAATTTACCCATTTAGGATTTTCATTATAATATAGTTCTTTTGTATTTATGTTATAATGATATAAATAAAAATTACAAATTATTCTTTCTACACTATTATTAATATAATAGTTAACTAAATCATTTATACAACTATTTAACATTAAATCATCTGAAGCAAGAAAGCAAATATATTTTCCAGAACTCTCTTTTATGCCTCTGTTTAAAGTTTTACATATTCCCTCATTTTTTTTATCTATAAAAATAAATCTATTAAATCTTTGTTTACATTTATTTTCATATTTTTTTACAACTTGAGACGTGTTATCTTTTGATCCATCATTTACTATTATTAGTTCTATATTTTCATAAGTTTGTTTTATTATACTTTCTATACATTCACCCACAAACTTTTCATGATTATATGCTGGCACTATAACACTTACTAATGGTTTATGATTACTCACTAATTATCAACTCCAAGTTTATATTTAAGCATTATGTATCTAGTTTCTCATACAAGCATTTTCACATAACATATTTTTTCTCAAATTTAAATAGGTATTTCTCCCTGACTCTACACTAAGAATTTCTTAATATAATTAATTTTAATTGTTATTTATATTTTAAAAACTACTGTTAAATACTGATATCTAAAATAAATAAACATACTATACATTGAAATCCCAATAATAACTAATGTAAAAATACAGTTTGTCCATCTTATCTTTATTTTATACATTGTATTAAAATTATTAATTTTTTTTACTTGAGCTTTTAAAGTATTACTACAATTTAAAAGCTCAATAAAAGTAACTGATAAAAAGCATATCATAGATACAAATGTCACTATTAATCTATAATAATTAATACAACCGATACAAAACGTGATTATCAATGTTATATAATTAAAATATACTTTCATTTCTATATATTTATTTTTATTTATATGTAAAAAAAATATATAAGTTATAAGTATACCTATAAGAGTAATTATTGGTACTGCAACTGAATATGAGTAAGTATTGTATTGATGATCAATTCCATATATCTGAATTTTCTGTTGAAATTCATAAAATATTTTTAAATTGCTAAATCTACTTATAATATCAACTATATTCACAAGAAACAAAGACCACGTTAACGAAAAAAACATAACTATTATTCTAATAAATTTATTATTAAACTGGACTATAATTCTAAATAATAATAATATTAGAACACTTAAATGTAAAAAGCAAAGCAAGATATACATAATCCAACATAAAATTTTATTTCTATTTTCAACCAAATCCATATAAAGAAAATAAGTAAACAATGCAATTGCAAGACCATTCCTAATTCCACTAATGAGTCCAACATAATTTAATGTACTCACAAAAAAGAAAGCAGCTAATAAAATATCTTTTTTAGCAAGATCATATCTAATTGCTACTTTATATATTATATTAAGTAGCAAATAATAAGTAACAAATGCAGTAATTGCTGGTAAAAATCCCTTTGCTGGTAAAAAACTAATTAAATAAAAAAGTACGTTAGCTATTATTAATGAAGGAAATTCACTATTACTGACTCCAATATTCCACCCATATTGTCTGAATATATCAATTATAGCGTAATGTCTATATAAGTCAAAGTATTCATTAGGTATAAAAAAAAATGCAATAATCGCAAAAGTTAAACTAACTATAAAAAAATAAATATTAATTTTTTTTCTTGTAAACAAAAAAGAGATAACAAATAAAAATATGTATGATAAAAATATAACTATCATTTTATTCTCCTATAATCGAAACTTGATTTTTTAATTTATATATTTTAAGCGTCTAAAATTTATCTATGCTTAGAAATTTTAAGTGATTTTTTATTCCATTTATTCCATCTATTAACTTATATTGAGGCTTCCATCCGAGCTCTTTATATATCTTCTCATAACTCATATAACTATCTCTTATATCTCCTTTCCTTTCTTTCACATGTCTAGGATCTATATCTACATTAAAAATTTTTTCTATACATATTAGTAATTCATTTATTGTAATTTTTGTATTAGTGCAAACATTATATATCCCTGACTTTTCAGATTCTAAAGCCATTATATTAGCCCTTACTACATCTTTTACGTAAACAAAATCCCTTATCTGTTGACCACTGCCATATATTATAGGAGTTTCTCCTTTTCTCACCTTATCACAGAATATTGATACAACCCCTCCTTCTCCTGATGAATCTTGCCTTGGTCCATAGACATTAGAATATCTTAAACATACATAATCTATTCCATAAAGATACTTATATACTCTTAGATAATGCTCAACAGCATGTTTTGTCACGCCGTATTGAGATATCATACCTAATGGATGATTTTCATCTATTGGCAAATACTTAGGATTTCCAAATATAGCTGCTGATGCTGGATAAATTATCTTTTTAACACCAGCATTCTTACATCCTTCTAATACATTAATTGTACCTATAATATTTATCTCAGCATCTTCTACTGGATTAGTTATTGAATTATTAACACATATTTGTGCAGCTTCATGAATAACATAATCTGGTTTTTCTATTTGAAATATATCAATTACTTTAGAATCTCTGATATCCATTTTATATAATTTAGCTTCATTATTAATATTTCGTTCTTTTCCATGTGACATATTATCTATAATGCATACTTCATAACCTTTTTCTATCATCGTATCGACAATATGGGAACCTATAAAACCTGCCCCACCTGTAACTAATACCTTCATCAAATCATCGCCTCATATAAAAATTATTATTATTCATTAATTATTTCTTTGTATATATTTAACATAGTCATTAAATTTTCTTCTTTGCTATGAGTTTTTTTTGCATGTTGTCTTGCATTTTTTGAAAAATAATATGCTAATTTATCATCTTTAAATATTTTACATATATAATATGCTAACATATATGGAGCATCATGCTGATATATATATCCCTCTTTATTATGTTCAAGCATATCTTTAACTCCCCCTACATCCGAACTTACACATGGAACACCTAACAACATTGCTTCACCTAAAGAATTAGGTGAATTTTCAATACTAGAAGAACATACAAATACATTACTTTTTAAAAATTTATTACACATTTGCTTTTCATCTAAATTTCCAGTAAAAATTACATGATTTTTTAGATTATGCTTTTTTATTAACTCTTTTATGTATTTTCCATAATACGTTATTTTCATCTTCTCTTTAAACGATCCATTACTTCTTGTAACATCTTTTCCAGCTACATAAAGCTTTACATCTGAATATACCTTTATTATCTTGGGCATAGCTTCAAGCATAAAATGCAATCCTTTTAAAGGTACTATTGCTTGACTAATAAAAATAGAATGTCTTATGCAATTGTTAACATTCCATTCATGCTTATAAAACTCATCTCTTAATGTCTCATTGCAAAAATAATATCTAGCTTTTGGATTTACCTGACTTATATACGCCTTATCCATTGATGTCCTTCCTATAATAAAACTTGCCTTTTTTAAAATTTCAGTTTCAAATTTAATACCTTTATTAAAATTTCTTCTTTGACTTAATAATAAATTATCTTTTCTTATTAAATCTCTTAATGTAAATCCCACTCGTACTCTAAATGGTAAACTGGCAAAATAATGATATACGCTACTATTAATTTTGCAAATGCCTTGTATGGATATAACAGTTTTTATAAATTTCTTTTTACATATACTTGCCATTGATAGAGCATGGGGATATTCCGTTCCCCATATATGAACTAGATCAGGCTTTACCATATCTAATAGTTTCCCAAATTTTGATTTCAATAGCATATCATACTTGTCCAAAGATTTAGTTTCTTGTGGAACTGCATAATAATTTATATTATTAGCTTTTATTTTTTTTATATAATTTATATTTTTCAATAAGAATGAAATACTTAGTTCTACATCATCCTGTGCTTTTAAGTCATTTGATAATCCAACAAGCCAACCTCCTAAATTTATTTCAGGTACACCTAATGCTTTTGAAACATCTGGTAATGGAATGTTACATAGCCATAAAACTTTCATATCTACCTCCACGTATTAAGTTAATATCAATAATCATTATATAAATTTTATTAAACCTTTTTTGTATTTTATTATTTTTAATAATACTTTTATATATGCCATATTTCTTATTTTCATTCTTAATAATATATTTGGTACGTTATTGTTAATATATATTGGTATAATATTAAAACTTATCTGATCATCTTGAAAGTTAATTTCAACCATATTTACCTACTTTGTATTTAAATCAAATTTATGTGTACAAATTTGGAAATTGCTCAGTAAATAAGTAATAAAAAAATTTTTATAAATTTCATATGCTTGTATTACATGAGGATAGTGTTCTAAAATCATACTAGCCCCATAGTCAACAAGTTTATATGCTATTCTAACTTGTTTTGGAGTTTGTGATGGAATTAAGCTGATATTAATTTTGTTACATTAAATGAATTATAAGCACCTATAAATCCATTTTTATCCCATCATTATTAGAAATTGTTGTTTCAAGATTGAAAGTCATACAATTATAATTATTAAAAAATTTAACAAATTTTATAATTCAATTTTATTCCTCCAGCCCCTGGGAAGTTTAAATTGTAAAAATTTATCACTATCATTCTTTAATAGACACTCATATCTACTATTATTTGATTTAATAACAACTTTATCAATATCGCAATTAAATATCCTAAAATTAATTAACTTGTTTATTGCTTGAAATTTTTTAAGTTTTTTATAATTTATCCCCATTAATTTAGTTAAAGTAATATCAACAACATAGGGGTTGAAACCACACGCAATAATGCCACAAGGCTTAGAATCTGGAATGAGTGGACCTTCTCCTTCACCTGCAATAATTCCATCTACAAAAGATATAAATCTTCTTTGAGGAATATTTCGCATATTGCCAACTTTATCTGAATATATTAAAATTTTATTTAGGTCTACCACCATTCTCCACGTAGTATCATTTCCATACCAATTACCAGCTGATATAACATTCTTTGTTTCTATATTAATCTTTAGCATTTTTTTAATAAACTTATACAAAAACTTTGAAGTCCCATATATTTTATCCTTAATTAGATTAGGTCTTGCTAACAATTTATCTATTAATTTTCTATTTGTATAAAAAACTATTTTTTGCTTATTATTAAGTTGTGGAAATTCATCTCCTCCATTTTCAGGTGTCCCAATTTGAAAATGTGGAAGATAATTTTTATTTCCATTTATCCCTACCAAATTTTTAAGATTTAAAGTAACCCCTGCTTTTCTATGTGTTTTTATTTTAGGGACAGAAATAATTACATCAGCAGAGAGAACTGTTTTAGAAATACAATATTCATTTTTATCTTTGGTATGGTGCTTTATTGTTTCTGATCTATCATAATCAGCACCATAAATCTTATCATAATTATTTAAAGTACTAAATTCACTTTTGCTTGTTAAATCAACTACCTCATAACCTAACGGATCTCCATTTTGATAAATTCTAGAATTGCTATCTAAAAATCCATGATGATTGACTACATATCTGACTTGTCTTAAATCATAAATTTCAATATCAAAATTAACTTTCTCCTTATAAAGTTTTTTTATAGTTTCTATCTTAGATATTTTTAAAAAATTATTAAAATCACAATCCGCCTGAGGTGCATCAGCAATAATTATATGTCCTTTACCATTTAAAGCTATATATACGTAATCTACTATAGCTCTAATAATACTTGGATGAGTTATAATGGACCAAATATTTCCACCATAATTATGTTTATCTAAAACAAAATTAGGCTTAATAACAACTTTATCTCCAGGTTTAATTATAGTTTTTAATGGATTCCAGTTTTCTTTATTATAATTTTTTATATCTAAATTTAATAACTTTAAGCATTCACGCACACTACTATATATATAATTTTTACTTAAACTTATACAATCTTTAAATTTATACTCACTGTACTTTTCAGATGGATTAAATGGTGCCTCTTCAAAATATTTATTTACATCTCTATTTTCATATATACCAACTAGCCCATTACTAAGAATATTATTCTCCATCAAACATACCCTCTTAAGTTTTTATTTTTTGTATTAAAAATCTGTACTTCCCACCTTTAGTTCTTTCTATATTATTAACATAATTAAATTTAAGAATTACATCATTTCCAAGTTTTTTTGATAATTCTCGATAAATTACATTTTCATCTTTAACAGTATAGCTACTTTTCTTAACAATATTTATAATACAAACCCCAGGTGTATCTTGATAAAATTGAAAATTCTTCACGTTATCAAAAATATCAGAATGCATATTCATAGCGGTTATTGATATCTTGTTGCCTTTTGAAGTAATAATCATTTCCTGAAGCCAACGTCCTTCCACAGAATCTAATAACTTGTAGTTTCTACCACACTTACAATTTTGATCTTGTGAATAACAAGCATAATCTTCAGTTTTATATCTTATAAATGGCATAACATAATTATTAAAGCTTGTACCCACAAGTTCACCTTTTATACCATTATCTCTTATAACATTACCTTTATTATCAATTAATTCCGTATATCCGTATTCACTAAAAATGTGATATTTATTAGATCTTTCACATTCTCCTGCTAATATACACTGTTCACTGTGGCCATACCAACTAAACATTCTAGTATTTAATGTACTCTCAATTAGCTCTCTTTGACCTACATAAATGTTCTCAGAACTTGCTAAGACTCCCTTTAAATCATAAGTTAATCCATATCCTGTTCTTTTGATGTAATCGCAAATTATAGCTACTGCAGATGGATACGTATGTATATATGGATTTTTTTCATAATTTAGTCTATCAATTATTTTCTTTATGTTTTCATCTGTTAAATGATACGTATCTACAACTAGTGATCTTTGACAGTTATCCCAAATCCACAGCCTACCTTTCGGCAGAACTTGATTTCTTAAAATAATTCTCCTTGAATTTTTATAATCAAATCCTATTCTTGACCATTGAGTTATCATAAAAGCCCATTCTCTACTAGCGGAAAAATTTTTTTGTGTAAAAAACCTCATTTGTTTCCCTGTAGTTCCCCCTGTAGAAGAATATATAAAATCCGACTTTTTAAAATTTTTTGCCATTAAATCCTTAGTATTTTTCATAACTAAATCTTTTGTCAAAAATGGAATTTTGTCAATGTCATCTAAATATTTAAATTTCTCAACATTAAATCCACATTCATTAAAAAGCTTGCAATAATATGGAACATTATTGTAGGAATGAACTAGTAAATTTTTTAATTGTTCTACTTGATATTGTTCAAGTTGTTCTTTGTTCCAATACTGAGACTTTCCCAGAAAATCATAAGTATTTTTAAATATTTTTCCCAACTTTTTATAATAAGGTATTATTCCATATATACTTCTTATTGGTCGTTGAATAAAGTATGGTGATTTCTTTGCAATTTCTTTTATTATCACTTAACCAACTCCTGCTCGACTAAATAACTTACCTTTGTTGCCTGTTCTAACTGCCAAATAGGTATACTATAATTTTTTCCTTCTTTTATTGCCTTTGCAAATTCTACCAATTCCTCATACTGTCCCTTCTCAGAAGCTTTACTTTCTATATTTTGTAACTTAACACCATAACCATTTAGTTTTTTATAATCATCTATAGTTATAATTTTGCCATCACAATAAATTTGACAAAATTCCTTTGGATAGCTGCCATTTCCAATGGACGTATATGTAAGTGTACACAATGAACCATCATCATATTTTAATGTAGCCACTACATTATCCCTCGGAGAGATATTTTTGCTTTTAGAATCAATACTATCTACAGATACACTTGTTACTTTTGAATCTGTAAAATAATTAAATAAATCAAATATGTGGCATCCTTCGCCTATAATACGTCCGCCACCTTCTTCTGTATGCACCCAATGGTCTAATGGAATATAACCAGCATTCATCTGATAATTTATTATCATAGGATTTATTCTATTTGCAATATGATTTTTTGCTTCAACTGCATATTTCGAAAATCTCCTGTTAAAACCTATAGTATATGGTACATTAGTTTCATTTATGGTCTCTAATACCCTATCCATTTCTTCTTCATTAAGTGCCATAGGTTTCTCTACAAACACTGACTTGCCTTTTTTCATTGCTTCAATTGACATATCTGTATGAAGATTATGCCTTGTACAAATCATAATCATATCTACATTAGAGTCATTTAATATTTCACTGTAATCTGTGGTAGCATAAGCAGCACCATATTGTTCTGCTATTGCCTTTGCATTAGTTCCTGTTCTACTCATAATAGCATAAATGTTATATATGTTATCTAACTTTTTCAAATTTGGTAGATGCATTCCTTTAGCAAATCCACCTACACCTACTACTGCAACATTTATTTTATCATCCTTTTTTACCGCCTTGGTACTATTTATATAAACTTTTCTTTCTATATTATCTTTATTCTCTTGACTATATTTTAATAATACAATCAATGGTTTATCTTTGGAATCTTTTAATTCATTATAAGCTTTTGGTGCTTCATCTATAGAATATACTCTTTCAATTAGCGGTTTTAAATCTACTTTACTCTCTGATAAAAGTTTTAAATATTCCTCCATATTTCTGTTTTCAGTCCATCTTACATATGCATAAGGATAATCAATTCCCTTTTCTTCATAATTAGAATCATATCTTCCCGGCCCATAAGAAGTTGAAATTATAAAATCCAACTCTTTTTCATACATATCCTCTCTCTTATATTGATTTCCAACAACACCTACAAGTACAACTTTTCCCTTTCTTCTGCATATGTTAAAAGCTTCAGATAATATTTCATTTGAATTTGCTGCCGCTGTTATTATTACTGCATCCACTCCATAACCTTCTGTAATTTTATCCACTTCTTTAATTGCATCAACTTTAGAAGAATTCATAACAAAATTACATCCCGTTTCCTTTGCAATAGACAATCTTCTATCATCAATATCTATTCCAATAACTTTACATCCTGAAGTTTTTAACATCTGAACTGAAAGTTGTCCCATTATTCCCATTCCAATTACAGCTGCAGTTTCTCCAAGTCTTAAATCTGCTCTTCTAACTCCCTGCATTGCAATACCACCAACTGTAACTGTAGCTGCCAAATCCATATTAAGTTTATCAGGGACTCTCATAACAAGATTTCTAGGTACATCTATGTATTCTGCATGATTAGCAAGTCCTGCCCCTGCACAAGCTACCCTATCACCTACTTTTAGATCCTTAACATTTTTACCTAAACCTAATATTATCCCTGATGCACTATAACCTGTAGGTTTTGCTGATTCCATATTTTTAACTTTATTTAATACTGAACTAATTCCCTGATTCTTAAACATATTTAAGGCTTTTTTTACTTTTTCAGGCTGTTCCATAGCCTTTTTTATAATAGACTTTCCCGATTCATTAACACCCATCATCTCTGTTCCTGCACTAATACAGGAATATAAGACTTTAACTAAAACACCATTATCTGAAACTACAGGTGCTGGTATATTATCTACTATTGTCTGTCCTTGTTTTACTAATACCTGTTTCATATAATCCACTCCTAGCAACAAATAAATTTTATCTCACTATGACATTCTTCTAATTGAATGCTAATTTTCTTCGTTTTTAATTTTTGCCCATAATTGTATGACAAATAAGTATCAATTATATTATACGAATTTTTAAATTTAATAAAGATTTTCTTATTATTTTTAATTAATTCAATTCCATTTTGGTGTTCTACAGTTTCTACACCATAATCCAAGATAAAATTTATATAAATTTTACCACTAATTTCATTTCCTATAAGTTTATCTTCCACATTTAATTCATCTTCATATAAATTTATCATTCTTTGATGAACTAAGTTAAATTTTTCCTTATATCCATAATGCTCACCTAAAAATGTAGTCTGGTTAAACTTCAAACATTTTGCAAAAGTCTGTTCCTTCATATAAAATAAGTCATATTTATCAAAATCATTTTGTTCACAATTACCAATTTGTAAGGTATTATGCATCTTTGTACTTCTAAACAAATTTCTCATATTATAATCAGAAGTGTAAACATAAGTTCCTGGATCTACAATAAAATCCTCCCCATTAACATTTAATTCAATGCTCAATTGATCATTATGGCTATGTTCACCTTCACCTCTGCAAGATAATTCTCCACATCTTATTAAACAATAAATTCTATCATCCCTTAATATGTAATAGCCACCTTTGTGATAAGCTTTTGATGATAACTTAGGCATTACCTCTGATTTCTTAAAATTTTCTATAATCCATAATGCATCTTCTTTAAAGTCTCTACCTATATATCTAAAGTCATCTCTGTCAAAATATTCTCCTGCGACAGCTAAGATATGCGCAAAATTTCTTTTTTCCCAATTTTCATAATTAGATACTATTAATAATCTTCCATCATCAGCATCACCTATTACTGGTGATAATCCATTAGGCTTTGTTATATTCATTATAAATTCACACATTTTATCAAGCTTTTCCTTGTATTCCTTTGTAAAATGTATATTATTTTTATCACATAAAATTGTAGTAGTTAAAAATAATTCAGTTACAAGTCTATGATACGATGTAGAAGCTTCATAATCCGTTCCATCTTCATTTACTTCATTTTTTATTTCATTTTCAAATTCCTTCAATCCCAATTGAAGCCAATCTTTAGGATTATTTTTTTTCTCTTTATCATCTACAGCAAAATCATCAAAATATATTCCAAGCCATATTAATCCAGTTAAATCCGATAAATAATGGTTTCCATTATGCTGCCCTTCATTTTCAAGATTCTTAAATATAAACCTACCATGAAGATACAATAATTTATTAAACTGAACCCAAAATTCACTGTCTATGCTACTGGATTTTTCAAAGAAAAAATACCCACAGATTAAATTCACCGCCCTTATAGCAACATCCATAGTACAGGTCCAATTTACAGACATCTCAACAAGATTTTTTTCTATCCAATCTTCTACTTCTTCTTTAAATTCCAAAGCATATTTTTCATCATTAGTTATCCAGTAGGCTTTTCCAATGGTAAATATGTGTTGAAATCTTGAAAGCTCCCAAGGGACTTTTACATCTGCATTATTTAGTAAATTTACTATTTTTATATTTTTATAAAACTTACTTTTCCAATTATAACCTGTCTTAAAATCCTCATTCCACGGAAGAGATCCACCTAAATATTTTTGCTCTGAGCCTAACAAATTAAATTTGTGATTACAAATGTTATCAGCTGATGTAATTATGGAATTAAACAAATCCATTTCTTCTAAATTAACACAATACCATTTTATTTTTTTTACATTATATAAAAAATTACAGTTACTGCTAAAGTTATAAAAAAAAGAATCCTCTAACATACTGGAATTATCTGCAACTCTTATTCTTCTATAAAAATAATAAATCTTCTTATTTAACTTTCTTATAACTTTTTTCATAAACTGTTTGAATGTTAAAGATTTTAGTTTTTGAAACTTTGTGATTATCTTCATAGGATACAAATGCCTCTTATAAAACAACTTTATTTCCAATTTACAGTATCTTTTATTTTGCTACATGGATTGCCTACATTTAAAGTATTAGATAATATATTTCTATTAACCAAACTCTGTGCCCCAATTACTGAATTACTGCCAATCTCTATACCTTTAAGAATTGTACAATTACAACCAATCCGAACATGATTACCTATAATAATACTTTTATTCTTTATATTTTCTTTTCCATTGTTTATTAAATTGTGATAGTCTGTATCTAATATATTAACGTTCCATCCTATAGCACAATTATCTCCAATACAAATTTTTTTTTGACAAACTAATTTGCTATGTTCATTTATAAAAGTACCATCACCTATTTCTAAAATTGCATTATTACCTATAACAATTTTACTACCCTTATATAAATGTACCTTTCCATTAACTTTTATAATGGAATCTTTTCCCATTTCTAATATTGTACCTTGAGGTAAATTAGTTTTAACTCCAATAGTTAAGTATCCATCTTTATTAATTATAATTCTGCCATTTTTATCCGCCTGAATTTTTGTATTATGACCAATTAGAATTTTTCCTTTGAATTTAAAACTATAATATATACTCTTCAATAACGAAATACTCAAAAAATATTTAATATATTTGTTCATAGCTTCTCCTTATATATGCTTAAAATATTACATATGCTTTCTTTATTTCATTCCATTGTTCAAAGTAAAATGTAATATTTAGACTATCCAAAGCTGTCTCAAACAAATCTATCCAAAAATGTAATAATCATATTTACATAAATGCTACAAATAACTTTTTGATTTTCATATCAATCTTTTTCAATATACTTTTTTATTTTCTCAAATCTTTTCTCCCAAGTATTGCTTTTAGCAAATTCAATATTTTTTTCTTTATTTTTCTCTTTATTTTGAATTGCTAATAATATATAATCGCAGAACTCATTATAATTTTTTCCAATATAAGCAGGACTATTTATATGTTCCATTTCTTTAAAATTTGTAGATACTACATTAAGACCTACACTCATATATTCATAGAGTTTTATTGGTGTTATTGAATCAGTAAGCGCACTTACTTCAAATGGAATTATTGAAACATCACTATAATATAAATAATTAGGTATTTCTTTATAATCTTTTTTACCTAATAAATGAATATTATCATATTTTTTTAAAGATGATAAATCTATTTTCCACGGTCCAATAAGATAAAAATCAATATTTTTTAAATTGTCAGCACATTTTTTTACAAGTTTTAAATCAAACCAATAATCAATTGCACCTATATAAATACATTTTTTTCTTGGATTATTTTTAAATTCTTTAGGCATAACATATTTATCCCTAATAAAATTATTTAGTTCAACTCCATTAGGCAAGTACACAAGATCTTCTCTTACCTTTCTCTTTTTCTCAATTAAATTACGTGATGTTACAAACACTATATCTGACTTCTTTATAATTTCATTTTCTATTTCAACCATACTTTTACATGTAGTATTAAACTCCTCTTGATTATCTGAACACCTATAAATTAATTTCTTATATTTTACATTTTGTATTAGAGGATAATATTTTATATTTGTAATCCATAATATGTCTACTTCTTGAAATTTATTTTCACTTAAAGTTTTATATAAATTTGGCAATGTAAGATCAATACTTAGTTTATTTATTAATTTAGTATTTAAAAATTTATAATTTCCGTACAATATCAACGAATATGGTGCATATGTACTAATAGAATCTATTTTCTTAAAAGGTTTTTTATTGATTCCTTTTCTCTTTTTATATAAGTCTTTGTCTTTTAAATATATTAATTCATTATATACAGGGCATAACCACAATACATCATAATGTTCTTTAGAAAAGCTTTCCGCATAATGATGACCACCTAGTTTAAATTCGCTGTCAAACCCAAGATGTTCACACATAATTATCTTTTTCATTTCTATAATCACTCCTATATGTCACCTATCATACAAACTCTCATATTCACTAATCATCTTTTTATATGTAAACACTTTATTATATCTATTATATAACCTTTCACCAATATTTTTTCTCTTTCTATCATCTTCTAATAGATCTTTTATAGCATTCGCTAAACTTACAGGATTAGCCTTATCAACTATTATTCCATCATTTCCTATTACTTCTGGAATTCCCCCAACATTTGTACCAATACATGGAATTTTATGAGCCATTGCTTCTATTAATGATAACCCTAATCCCTCAAACATAGAAGACATTACCATAATATCTATTTGATCTAATATACTATTAATATCACATATATATCCCGTAAAAATAATTAAATCTTCCAAATTACTATCTTTAACTAATAATCTTAATTTTTTTTCTAAACTTCCTTCTCCAATTATCAAAACTTTAAAATTGTTAACACCATTTTCTTTTAAAATTTTACTAGCTTCTATTAAACAATCTATTCCCTTTTGTGGCTCTAATCTACCAATAGATGCTACTAATACATCTTTTCTGTTCAAATTAAATTTTTGTTTTAAATTTATACTTTCAAAAGAATACTTATTTTCATTTATACAATTATAAATCACATTGATTCTGTTACTATTCAATTTATAACACTTAATTATAGAATTTTTAACTGCTTTTGATACTGTTGTTATATAGTCACACCTCTTTAGTGTATAATTTTCTAACTTATTTACAACATATTCAAATGCAGAACTTGGATTTTGATGAGGCTCTTGATTGTGAATTGTAGCTATTTTTTTACATCTCTTTCCTGATGCGATAGTTCCAAATATTATAGGTCTATGAAGGTGCATATGTATAATATCAATATGATATTTCTTAATTATTATACGTATTTTGAATATTACCCTAAAATCAAGCCATCCTCTAAATAAAGATTTCATATTTAAATCAACAATATCAATATCATCTTTTACAAAATCTTTTATACTTTCTATAGCATCTTTTTTATAATACATATATGCAATAATCGGTATATACTTTGTCCTATTAATATTATTAACTATATTAATTAAAACATTGCCTGGTCCATCTTTTTGTTGAGTTGTAATCAAATATAAAATGCGTTTCATATAAAATCTCCCATTATTCTTTACTTGTTTTTCCCATTTGCATACCAATAAACCTGGCCGCAAAATTAGGTACTATATTCAAAAGCGTTTTATAATCCCTATTTTTAATTGACTGCTTAAAAACATACTTAGTCAATGCAATTCCACTTCTATTAGCATTATATCTTTGTAAATAACTATTCTCTTTAAAAAACGTGCCTGTGTCATAATATCTTTTATACAGCTGTTTTAACGTAAAATTATGTGAATGAATGATTATAGAATCAGCACAATATTTTATTCTATAATTATTCATAATTATCTTATATGCTAAATACATGTCCTCACTTATAACCAACTTCTTACTATCATATCCATTTAATCTTACAAATACATCCTTTTTTATAGCTGATGATGCATCTGAAAAGAAAAAAGTCATAAGTCCTAATTTTTCTATATCCTTTTTAGATACAATTCTTGACTCTTCAGGATAATTTTTAGGCCTTATATATCTCTCAATTCCTTCACTTTCACAAACTTGCCTGCTAAAAGCTGCTTCACATTTTTTTGCTGCTATATCTTTGGTTAGATTGTACAGCCAACATTCATCCCTAATTATTACATCTTGTGTTATGAATACAATAATATCCCCTTTAGCTTCCATTGCAGCTTTTTCTCTTGTTAAGCTATGTGAAAACTCCTTTTTACTAACTTGTATATATTTAGCTTTTAAATCTTTTAGTATTGATTCTGTATTGTCTACACTCTCAGTTAGCACATAATTTATAGATTCCAAATTAACTTTTTTTTGCATTTTCAAGCTTTTATCTAAATTTTTTACATATTTCTCTCCGTTATAAAGTGGACAAATAATTGAAATATTCATTTAGTCACCTATATTCTCCAATATAAAAAGCCATATTTTCCAGCTTCCACAGCATTCACTACTGCCTTGGTATCTATACATACTGGTTTCTCATTCATAAGCTTAGCCATGTATTCATAATCATCAAAATTAATATTATACTGTTTTGTTAAAATCAATACCGCATCGGCATCTTGCAGAGCCTCTTTCTCTGACTTTACTTTAAAATTATACTTTGTAGGGACTACAGGATCAAAAGCCCTTACTTCTGCCCCAACCTTCACAAGCAGCTTACATATATCAATAGGCGGACTTATTCTGTCATCGTTAGAATAATCTTTCATAGCCAGTCCTAAAACTGCTATTTTACAACTTTTAATTTCTTTTCCTTGCTCTCTTAAAAGTTGTTTTAACTTATTTACTATAAATTCTGGTATTATTTCATTTTTCTTTCTCGCAAGCTTCAATATTTCCATATTCACATCCATATCTTCTGCCTTTGGAGCTATATAATGATATGCATTAGGTATACAATATCCACCTACTCCAGGACCCGGTGTCAAAAGATTTACTCTTTTATGTGTATTTGCCAGCTTTACTACTTCAAAAATATCTATCCCTAATGCTTCTGTAAATCTCGCAAATTCCTGTGACATGGCAATATTTACATCTCTCTGAACATTTTCAAATACCTTTGATGTTTCTACTGCTTTTATGCAGGATGCTTTTATAATGTCAGCTTTACATACCACAGATAAAAGTTCTGCTGCCCTGTTTAAGCTATTTTGGTTTACAGCTCCAACAAGTGTAGGCATATTGGCAAACTCCTCAAAAGCTTTTCCTTCTGCAATTCTTTCTGAAGCATAGGCAAGGTAAAAATCTTTTCCTGCCTTCATTTTTGACTCTTTTTCTAGTATTGGCATTATAAATTCTTCTGTAGTTCCTGGTATTACTGTACTTCTTATAACAACAAGATCGCCCTTTTTTAAATTTTGACCTATAGTTGTACAAGCACTTTCTAAATAATCCATTATATATTTGCCATCTTTTATAGGAATACCTACAGTTACAATTATGTTATTACACTCCCGTACTGCTGCTGCTCCATCTACCGTAGACTTATATTGTCCACTCTGTAACTGCATATTTAATATTTCTGTTATAGTTACTCCATAGAACTTCTCTGTATGATGCGTTAACCCTTTATTAGTATTAGCTACTAACATTTCATCAACATCCACACCTATGGTCTTGCATCCTCTAAAAGCAAAACTTAAAGTAAGGGGTAATCCTACAAATCCTTGTCCAAATATACACACTCTTTTATTTATATTATCTTCATCAATATTTTCATTTAAATTTTTAATTATATTTAAATTGCTTAAATTATTTTTTAATATTTCCATCAAATTTTCCCCTTTTAATTATTACGTATCTTCTAATTAGATTACTATGATAAGCCTTTATACTTTAACCGCCAGATCATATTCATAGTACTTTGATATTAATTAAAATTCTTATATCTATGCAGCTCCGTCATCTCCAAAAAATACCCCAAAAGTCTTAAATATAAGCTTTAAATCAAGCAATGTATTTCTATCCTCTATGTACTTAATATCAAGCTTCATCCACTGTTCAAAATCAATATTGCTTCTACCCATAACTTGCCAGTAGCACGTAAGACCTGGTTTTACAATAAGCTTAGTCTTCTGATACTCAGTAAACTTTATCACCTCATGTGGAAGGTTAGGTCTTGGACCAACAAGTGACATGTCCCCTTTAATTACATTGAACAATTGAGGAAGTTCATCAATGCTGGTTCTTCTTATAAACTTACCTACCCTTGTAATTCTCGGATCTTTTTTTATCTTAAACATAGGTCCTGTCATTTCATTTTTGCCTCTAAGATTATCCAAGAGCTCTTCTGCATCATCTACCATGGAGCGAAATTTATACATTTTAAAAGGTTTTCCATTCATACCCACTCTCATTTGAGAAAATATAACAGGTCCCCTTGAATCCAGCTTGATTGCAATAGCCACCATCAGCATCATAGGAGAAAAAGCAATGATACCTATGAAAGATAAAATTAAATCCATACTTCTTTTAACAAAATAATAAGCAGTACTTTTTTCATACTTTTCCATATTTTCTACTGTTACTTCCATAGGTCTACTTTGCAGTTCTGTCATATAATCCCCCCTACTTATACAATAATCAAACTCTCATAACACTTTTTTTAAACAAAATCTTTATATCTATATGCCACTTTCTTCAAATCTAGAACTAATTTTATATATTATATTAAGCTCATCAATTTTAATCATTACGAAAATAAACCCATCATAAAACGTTTCATGAAAAATTTACTTCATTTAAACCTTTCATGAAATTTCTCATCTGATCTAATATCTATCAATTCCACATTAGTATCTTCGTTTATACCTTATTGAACTTTATGTAAAAAATCATATATATTAACCAAATTATACACATTTTTCACCAATTAGATTAATATGCTACCCTTCTGTTTAATTATAATACCCTACTTAAATATAGACAACCTTTAAATATAACTTATTTGTAAGATTCAATCAAAAAATCGAAAAAATATCTATCTTTAATCTCAACTTTACTGGAATTAAAAATTGACAATTTTTAATACATTATTCTTAAAAAATCTTGTCGTATTATTCTCCTTTTTTAAACACAATTGCATTTAAAAATAAAAAAATGGCGTCTGGATTTGCCAGCCTCTTCAATTTTTATTTTATACTTTCTAATTGAAATTTGAGCTTATACATAAATATACTAACAAAATTAAAAGCACATTTAAAAACTTTTCTATAAGTCTTAGTGAGGTATTTTTTAGGAGCTCTACGCAAAGCTTTCTAACTTAGAAATAAACTTACGCATAGAAGTATTTTACAATAAGTAAGTACATTTTAATATTTTGCATATAAGTCTTAATAGAAAATTTATTAAAAAGCTTAGAGTTTTTGAATTGTTTGAGGTACGAGTTTTCAAAAACCCTTAGGTTTTTATAAATTTTCTGATTAGACTTATCAAAATATTTAATCGTACTTGCGGTTGTAAAAATATTCGGAGCATAAGTTTATTTTTTGCTTAGAAACTCTATATATTTTTTTAAACTCTCCAGGGCTTTTCTCTTCCTATATACCGCAGTCCTATAAGAGATCCTCTCTTTTTCAGCATACTTATTTAAGCTTTTATCTTGAATATAGTACCAATCTATTAAATCCCTTTTATCCTCAGGAAGCTTGTCCATAGATTTCTTTAGCTGAATTATGAGCTTTCTTTTTATCAAATCCTCTTCAATATTTTCATCTGAAGCTATCATATTTATGAACTCGCACCCTTCCTCATTTTTGCTGTATAGGCTGCAGCAGCTTACTTTCCTTATATTGCTTCTTATCATATTATAGAAATTCTTTTTAACAGAACTTTTCACATAGGCGGCAAATGGATATTTAGAATTTATATCATACATTCCAATTGCCTTTATAACAGAATACCGCCCTTCTTGTATCAAATCCTCCATATCATATCCTTTTATATAAGTACATTTTGCCATATTAATTACCATACCATTGAATTTGATGCATATATTCTCTACTGCATTTTTGTCTCCACTTTGGGCTCTTTCAAGTAAAATTTCAAGCTGTAGATTTTCCATACTTTTATCCCCCTAATTTTCAAATTTCATCAAGTCCGATTTTTAAGTAATAGTTCTTTCTAAGCTTGTTCAATTTTTTCCTGAGCCTATACACTCTTTGCTTAAGTGCATCATAATTGCAATTGTTTTTTCTGGAATATTCCTTTAAATTGTCATAGTAAATAATTAAATGCATAGTTTTTCTTTCTTTTTCATTTAATTGTCCATTAAAATATTCAAGCATTTCCTCTAAAATAATTCTATTTAATATCTCATCTTCCATAGTCATGCTGTTTTTATGCTTAATATAAATATAGTCCATTGAACTTTCTTCATTGAAATCGTTTTCTAAATTTAGTGTAATATTTTTTATCTTAGAAGTACTATTTATAGTATTTACTATGACACTGCTTATTATCTTTATGTTGTAGCTTTTAAATTCACTCCAGGTGCTTCCCCTGAATTTTTCACAGTATACAATCATTTTGTGAAGGCATTTATTTTTCACATCTGATTCATAAATACTTCCACAGTGTTTAAACATCTTTTCATCATAAAGTTCTTCTATAATTTTTATAAAGTGTGTTTCTAGTCTAGCTATCCAGTAAGGTTCTCCATTTTTAACTCCCTTTATAAGCTCCTTCAGGTGGATGTCATTTTCCATAGCCATTCCCCCAATACAGTATTTTTAAAGGTAATATTTACAACATAACATCTATAACATTTATAATTGAAATGCATACTATGTAAATTAAGCTAAATATGAGAATATATGCCTCTACTATATAAGACCACATTTTATCCATAAAAGTAACACTTTTTATCCAACTTTTTGTAATAAACTAGAAACAGCGGATTTAGACAACACTAGCCTAAATCCGCTGCTTTTTACTTACTTATACCTATTTTACCTCAAGTTCCGTAGTTGAACTATCTAAAATATGTGCTGCGTCTATGGATTTCAAATCTCCACTTTTTGAAGTGAATACGTTTTTTGCAATAATTGTAGTCATAGCATTTTTTACTTCCAGGTCTGTGATGCCCTCTTTTACATTTTGAACTTTTATGGAAGTTTTTTTGCCTTGCTCATTAAAAAAACTCATAACTAATGATTTACTCATATTTTTCCCACCCTTCGATTCAATTCACAATTCACAGTTCACAATTTTAAGTTTAAGCAGTTACTGTTATGCCATTCTGATCTTGTTTTACAAGTTCATTTAATGTTTTTCCAAGAAGCTTTTCTATTTCCTTTGCAACATCATAGATATCTTGGTCTGCAGCAGTTGTCTTGATGTTTGAAAACCTCTGTTGTTTAATTACCTCTTTACCCTTGGCATCTAAACCATCCTTATACTTTAGTATTAATGAAGTTTGTAATATTGTTGACTTTACAGCCATGTTTATCAACCCCTTTCAAGTAATATATATGCACCTCTTAAAAAAGAGGCAAGATTTTTTCAAAAAAATAAAATGGTTAGAATATCTAACTTAGAATTCCAACCACTTTTTAAAAATATATTACTTTTTTCTTTTTTCTTTCTTTTTAATTTTAGTTCCATCGCTGCCATAATAATAATGGTAGTAATAGCCGTAGTAACCTTTTTCCTTTATCTCCAGCTTATTTAAAACTACTCCTATTACATTGGCATTTACCTTTACAAGTAATTCCTTAGCCTTTACTGCTGCTTCCTTTTCTACCTGGGAAGATGCTATTACAAGCAGGCATCCATCTGCATAACGGGACAAAAGCTGGGCATCTGTTACTGCGACTACAGGAGGCGTATCTATTATTATGTATTCATATTTTTCCTTCAAGTCCTGTAAAAAGTTTTCCATTTTCTTTGATCCCAAAAGCTCTGATGGATTAGGCGGTCTGGTACCTGAAGTAAGCAGGTTGAGATTTTCTATTACCGTCTCTTTTACAGCGTCCTCAAATTCAACTTTTCCAGCCAAAACATCTGACAATCCAATTTCATTTGAAGTCAAAAATATCTTGTGAAGCCTAGGTTTTCTTTGGTCACAATCTATTATAATTGTTTTTGAGCCTGACTCTGCCATAACTACTGCCAAATTTGAGCAAGTAGTTGATTTTCCTTCTCCAGGCCCTGAACTCGTGAGCATTATAGTCTGTATCTTCTTATCAAAAGAAGAAAACTGAATATTGGTTCTAAGTGTCCTATAAGCTTCGGCAATAGGATCTTTAGGATTTTTTACAGTGATTATATCTGGTTTTTCCATTGTCTTCACTCCATTTATCTATCATATGGTACTTTTATCTATCTTCTCAAAAAACTAAAAATACCCTTTCTCTCTTTTATTCTTTCCTCTGGCAGCTGTATTATTTCATTTTTGAGCATTTTTTTGCAATTATCTAGTACTTGTTCTTCTATATCCTTGTTAAATCGTAAAGCTTCTTCTAAAGCTTTGCTGATACCCGGACACCTTCCTCCTGTGGAATGGGCATCTGAAGCTATAAAGCTGCACACTCCACTTTCTATGAGAAGTTCTGCAGTTTTTTTTACTTTTTTCCCAAAGAGGCCTAAAACACTTCCTGTATTTACTTGAAGTAAACATTTTTCATTCATAAATTCATTTATTTTAGAAGGTGTGTCTATAATATACTTATACCTTTCAGGATGAGCTAAAATTGGATGCACACCTCTTATTTCAAGTTCATATATAATATCCAGGGCATTTTTGGGTACATTCATCATTGGAAGTTCTACCAACATGTAATTAGTTCCTTCAATACATGCTATTTCCCCTGACTTAAAATTTTCAATGGTATGCCTATCTAAAAACACTTCCTGGGCTGAAACAATATTTACACATATATTCTCCTGCTTAGCTTCATTCCTCACCTTGTCTACCAATTCAAGCACATCTTTATAGCTGTTTTCATAATATCCTTTATAAAAATGAGGGGTTGCGGCTATAGTTTCCACCCCATCTTCTTCTGTAAGCCTCAGCATCTTCATAGTATCTTCCATGGATTTTGATCCATCATCTATACCTGGAAGTATATGACTGTGTATATCTATCATGCTATACCTCTTTTCAATGCACAATTCACAATTCACAGTTCACAGTTCACAATTAATTCTCAATTGTGCATTGTGCACTGTGAATTGTCTACATATTGCCTTTTGGTATTATTCCTATTACAGGCATTCCCAAAGTTTTATTTACATCTTCTTCTGTCTTTATAGTATTGTCCATGTATTCCAGCATAAAGCAAAATCCAATAGATCCCATGAGTCCAATAAAGAATGCAATTGCCATATTAAGCACTTTTTTAGGCTTTACCGGTTTATCCGGGAATTGAGGTTTATCCATAATCTGTATGTCTCCACCTGTTGGAAATACTCTTTTGGACTCAGCTATAAAAGAATTTGATACTGCATTTACCATATTTACAGCCTGGGATGGATCTTTGCTCTGTCCTTTTATTTCTAAAATTTGTGTACCCTGCTGTGGTGTAACTGTAATAATATTTTTAAGTTGACCTGCACTTACAGAGCCATTCATCTTATTAGAAGCACTTTCCATAACAGCATTTGATCCTGCAATTTGTGCATAGGTCTTTACCAAATTTTGATACATCATAACATCATTATATTGGGTATTAGATTTTTGGGTGTTTTGAGGTTTTCCAACTATTATAGTAGTACCTGCTTCATAGGTTGGTTTTATTACAAAAAAACTTAAAATCCCAGCCAGTAAAGTACAAGCTATCGTTACTATTACTATGAGTTTAAGTCTCTTTTTCAATATATAATAAAAGTCTCTAAGATCTAGCGTTGTTTCTTCTTCCATTAAGATATTCCTCCTTGAATTTGGCGTAAATTAATTTCCTATCATACTGCTTAATATACTTACAGCAGATGAATCTACATTAGAACCTATAGCAGCTTTTAGTTCAGCTTTTTCTTGAGAAGACAATTTATTATAGGCAGCTCTAACGCTACCTTCTGCGGAATAAGGATTGTATGAAGAATCTTTCATATTATTTACAATAGATGCCATCTGTGATATAACTGCTTTTTGTCCTCCCGTACTTACAGCACCTGAAGCCGCATTAAGACCGCCTGATAACCTATTTAAGGCCTGTTGTCTTTCCTGTGATACAGGAGTTTTGCTGCTGCCTGTATTACTACTGCTTGATTGATCACTGCTATCCTTTATTTTCGTATCTGTATTTCCATTATTAGTTTTCGTAGAGGGATCTAAATTCTTTACATTAGAAAAATTTTTTATAAAATTTTGTAATGAACTACTTATTTTCCCTTTAAGCATATCTTCAATATTAAGCTGTTTCTTTTCAAGAGTGACTAAAAGTTTCTGATCTTTTACATTTATATTCTTAATGCTTATTGGAAGTCCACTAGTACTAATAGTTATGGAATCCCCTTCAAGGGCCATTCCATTTTTTAACTTAGGTTGTAATTTCTTTAATACATAGGACTTTGGTAAAGCAATCTTACCTAACTTAAAGTATTCAGGGTTATATATTATCTTTCCCTTTTCAAAAGAAACATCTCCTTGAGATGACAACAATAGATTAAAATTTTTATAGGTAACAGGTGCAAAAAATACCATCTTATCGTCTTTAAAATCTGCTTCCACTGACTTTACTACAAGGTCACTAGTTTTATACTGCTTAAAATAAAGGGATATAACTCCATTCACCTCATCTTTTGAAAGTTCTGCAGTTCCACCGCTCTCCTGAGCTTTTAATACTTTTGTCAAAAGATCCGCTGAAAACCTATATTTAGGTGAACTGTAGGACGAATTCCAAAAAACAAGTTTGGCAAAGACTACTACTGCCACAACAAATAAGGCAATTATAATTAAAATCACCGGTTTTTTTCTACTTTTCAATTTACCCATACTGTTTTCTCCTAAAATTTAAAAATGATTTAATAAGTTATCCTTAAATACATCACTTATTATAACATATTTAAAGATAACTTATTTACAAAAGAATTTTATTTAATTGATGTAAATTAAAACTTTATAATCCAAATTTACTTCTAATATAATCCAAACTTACTGGCAAGTGTAATTCCTTCTGAAATACTAACTCCAGCATTTACCACAGTAGTCTTCAAGCTGCTCTTTTCATCATGTGTAAGGTTATTATAAAGCTGTTTTACATTCTGAGCATCTGCATTCAAATTATAATTTGAATCTGCCTCATATTTGTCTAAAGCAGTTATAATATCTGAAACTATGGTTTTTTGATTATTATCCAATTTAGAAGTATCCATAGATTTAAGTTTACTTAATACCGAACTCAAATTCGCATCATCTGAAGAAGATGACCCACCTGAAGATGATCCTCCCCCAGGTGTTGAAGGATTTTGTATGATGATTCCTGATACAGTCTGCTCCACAATACTTACCAAACTGTCAGGAACTGCTCCAGTTCCACCAATAGCTGTAACGCTTGCAGTTTTAGGCACATTCGATTTTATAAAATCTTCCATTCCAGAATAAAGTGTATTGTAAGTCAAAATTATAGGTGAAGATGTTTTTGCTGCAGCTGCAGATCCAGAAAGAGCATCTGCAAATTCATTTCCAGTAGGCCCATCTGCTTTAACTACGTATAAATTATCAAAGTCAATACTACCTTTAAAATAAGACAATACCTTTACATTTGTATCAAATCTATTTTGACCGCTTATTCTAGCAACTGTAGGCAGTCCTGAAATAGCACTGTCGCTTATAACTCCTTGTCCACCTATTACATAGGAGTTCTTTATAGAATCTTTATTCTGATTTATATAATTCTGTACAGCATCAGACAGTGAGTCCTTTCCCGTCAAAAGTATAGGCATACCTTGATTTGAAGCTATAGGAGCAATGGAGAGAGCATCTGCAAATCCATATCCTGAAGTTACAACTACTTTAGTAACATTTTCCAGAGAATTTGCCACAACTACAGAAGTTTCAAATCTATTTTGTCCTCCTAAACGCTGTACATTAAGTTTCATGGACTTCAACTCATTTTCTATATCACTTGAAATGGAGGCTTCTCCACCTATTTCTATTACATGAGTTGCCTTAAGCCTTGTTATTTCACTTTTAACACCTTCATTTAACTCTTTGCTTCCAGTCAAGAGTATAGGTGCATTGTATTTTTTTGCAACAGGTGCTGCACAGAGGGCATCTGCATAACCTTCACCGCTGGCAAGTACTACGTAGTCAGAAGATGCCCAACTATTTTCAGATACAGCAGTAGAAGTTGCATATCTATCCTGTCCCCATAATCTACCAGATGCTGCAAACACATTTTGCCCTGCAGAAAATACTGTAGAGGAGGCAAGAAAAACGCCAAGTATTAATTTTGAAATTATTTTATTTCTTCGTAACATAAGTATCCCCCTTATTCCATTCACAATTTAATAGTAAGTTTTAAAATTTATTTTGTCTACCAATATTGTTTTGCATGTTATAGTAATTTTAAGAATTTCTATTATATTTATACTTATTAATAAAACTCAGGTTTTAGGCCTGAGTTTTATTGAAATTTTCAATTTTTATGCTTAGTTACTACTATTCTGCTGAGGATGTAGATGCAGGGTTAACTTTTACATTAACGTAATCTCCACCATTCAAATATACTCTATAAGTACCACCATTATAATTAGAATCATAGTTTGGTAATATAAAGTTATTAACTAATTCCTGAACAGCTTTATAAGTACCATCACTAACATTAAACATTATCTTAGAGTTATTAATATCATAAATTTCATTTAACTGATAAAGATCATCATAAATCAATTTTGGTGTTTCAGATGCTAAACTTTTGCCAGCAGCATTTTCAGTAAAATATTTATCTACTTGATTATTTACTTCATTTTGGAAATCTGTATAAGCCCTTGCACCTGTTGTATCTTCTGGATGTGATTGAATTACAGCTTGAATTTTATCTGCTTTTAATCCATTTGTATCAAAATATTGTGAACCTAAGGTTCCTAAAAATGTTAATAAACCTCCGTTATTAATTGTAACATTTCCAAAGTTTGATTTTAACTTATCATTAATTTTTGTTATATCATTATTAAATTGAGTAGTATTAGTAATAATACCACTTGAGTTAATAGCATATCTTATCTTAGCTTTTGTAAATACATCTTTTATGCTATTTATCTCACTTGATCTACTTGTTAAATCTATATTTACATAACTAGTATCATTAAGCTCACTACTATTATTATCTACAGTAAAGTATTGACTATATTGAGAATTCTTGTTTATTTTGTCTCTATATTTTTCATATGCAGTTGCAAGAACTCCTGATCCACTCTTTAAACTAGAAGTTAAATCTGTTCCAGTAGTGCTTGATCCGCCGCTGCTTCCACCACCTGGTGTTGATGAATTTCCAATATCACCTTTAATATCACTGGCAACTGAATCAGGTATACTAGCTGTTCCTCCTAATACCGTAAGAGTACTATTTGT
Source organism: Clostridium coskatii (assembly GCF_001675205.1). Lineage (NCBI taxonomy): Bacteria > Bacillati > Bacillota > Clostridia > Eubacteriales > Clostridiaceae > Clostridium > Clostridium coskatii. The sequence continues at coordinate 27,086 of NZ_LROR01000037.1, forward strand.
AAATCCCTTTTCCTTAAGGAAGCTTGCAGTAGAAGAACTTATTGTTTTTCCTGTTATTACAAGAGGATTGCCAAGTTTAGCAGCAAGTGCTCCACCTGTAAGTGCATCTGCAAATTCGTTGCCTAAAGGTCCATCTCCAAGAGCTGCATAGATACTATTGAATTTAAAACTTGAAGCAAATTCTTTGAGTACAGCCACATTTGTATCATATCTAGTTTGTCCACCTAACCTTTTTGCTGATGGAAGTGAGTTTAAAATAGAATCACTTATAGAAGCTGTACCACCTATTACATAAGTTTGAGTTATTTGTGAATGTGCGTTAAGATAGCTTGATATTGCACCTGGCAAACTGCCTGCTCTACTTAAAAGTATAGGCATTCCATTTATAGCTGCAGCAGGACCTGCTGAAAGAGCATCTGCATAGCCTTCGCCGCTGGCAATAACTGCTTTCGTAGGTGTTCCCAGTTTTTCTGCTATTTTTGCAGAAGTTTCATATCTGTCCTGTCCACCTATTCTTTCTACATCAGGTACTTGTCCCTTTATACTGTTTAAAATGCTGTCAGGTACTACTCCTGTTCCTCCAATTACAATTACATGTTTTACATTTAATTTTTTAAGTTCATTTAATTCATTTTGCTCCAAACTGTTACTGCTGTCACCTGTAGTTAAAAGTATAGGTGCATTGTTAGCTTTTGCAAGAGGTGTAGCACAAAGTGCATCTGCATAACCCTCTCCATTTGCCACTATAGCATAATCTGATGAAGTCCAGCCTGAATCAGCTACTTTTGTTGCTGTTTCATACCTATTAGCTCCGCCTACTCTATTTATACCAGAATCTGCAGCCTTTACATTTGCTGAAACTGCAGTAGTAGTTACAAGTAAAGACGCTATGCTGCAAGCCGACAGAACTTTCTTGCTCTTTTTTTGCATAAGTAATCCCTCCAAATTATTATATATTTCTTCATTGAACAATTTATTACATATGTATCCTATTTCAAATACATACTTTTCCAACACTAATAAAATCATATACTTACCTTATATTCGTACATTTCATAATTTTCTGTAGGGAATTATGGTAATTATTTTTTTCTTATGTTAATTTTACCGTTTATCTTAACCAGTTTATATGCCACAGACCATCCAGCTAATTCTTGATCTCGTTCTGGATGTACATCTGTAGGGAATGCAAAATTACATATCTTCGCCCTATAAGGACTTACTGTAAAATCTTCTAATTCAAAACTTTCGGATTTAACAGCTCTCTTTTTAGCATCCAGTACAGTCATAGGCATTTTATTTATCGTGATAGGCTGATTTGAAGCATTTCTCATGACAGCAGTTACTAAAATATTCCCATTTGTTTGGATTCCAATGCTAAAAGTTGATATACTAAACTCCCCCTCTTCCATTTCAGGAAGTTCAGCTAAAAACTTATTAAAAACCATTTTGTCTTCATCACTTATTCCTTCAGGGAGGTCTTCATATATAGGTCTCACAGTAGATCTAACATCAAACTCTCCATTTAAGGCAACCTGCCAATCATCCTGAGGTATCTTGTCTACTTTAACATTTTTTTTGTCAAAATAAAGTTTTATAGGTCTTGCAGAATGAGATGGCATTTCTCCAAGGCAAGATAAATTGAATTGCTGTGCTGCCAGAATATCTCCTTTAGAGTTCTTAATTACAAAAGGTATCATCTTTAAATTCAATTTATTTGAAAGACCATTTCTTACATATATTTTAACTTCAAGCTTGTCTCCTACATCATAAACATATATACCTGATACATTAAGTTGTCCCTCTTTTATAGGTGGCAATTCTTTTATTTCATCTTCAAAAATCTCTTTTTGCACATCTGAAACTACATTTTCTTCTTCATCTAAAAGTGAAAGAACTGTGGAAACATATTCTTCACCGTCCTGTACCCTGTTTTTCTGTGCTTTTTTAACCATATTATACCTCCAAATTCATATAATAATCATATAATAAATAGTTGTTCCTTATTTTAATAATATCTTAATTAAATATATCATTACCATTTTCAGTTGTCAATTTTGAATCACTATTAAAATGTTGGTAGCCTTTTCGCCTTAAATTACCAATATGTAAATTTAATTGATATTAATGCTAATATCATAATATAAATGGTATAATAATCTAAAAAATATATTTAAGGAGGCAAGAACTTTGAAAAAAGTCTTTAAAAAACACTTAAGCTTAGTCTTCACTCTTCTATTTTTATTCAGCACCGCATTTATCTGCAGCTCACCAAAAGTATTAGCATCGAACAACTTAAATTATTCAATTACAAATTTAAATATATCCTGTACAAATGTATATGCCTTTGAAGATGACCTTGCAAAATTTCAAAATAACAATTTTTATGGATTAATTGGCAAAGATGGTAGTATAAAATCACCAGCTGAATTTACCTCCATATCTTCTTTTAAAAATGGATATGCACAAGTTGCCAAAGGTTCTAAATTTGGCTTTGTAAATGAAAATGGATCCGTTGTAGTAGAACCACAATTTGAAGAAGTTTCAGACTTCTCTACAAATGGACTAGCAGCTGTGAAGGTAGGCTCCAAGTGGGGGGTAATAAATAGTTCCGGAAAAATTGTAACTGAGCCCCAGTTCGATGCAGTTTATGGATTCTATAACGGACTTATGAGAGTCAGAAAAGGCAGTAGTTATGGATTTTTAAAAAGTGACGGGAGTTTACTGTCTGGATGTAATTATAATAATGCCTATGATTTTAACGATGGATATGCTGCTGTCCAAAAAGGAAGTACCTGGGGGCTTATAGACAAATCGGGAAACTTCACATTATTTAATTTTGATGAAATAAAATCTCCAGTTCTCGGACTTATTCCTGTTAAAAAAGATAAACTTTGGGGTCTTTCAGATATGAATGGAAAAATAATCGTGGAACCCAAATATACGGATATATCATATTTGAACAATAATTTAATAAAAGTATCAAGCGGAGACAAACGTGGTGCCATAGATAACAAAGGGAACTTAATCCTAGACTTCAATTATGACAGCATAATACCTACAGATGATGGAATGTGCCAAATAGTTGAAAATGACCACTATGGTGTTATTGACTCTACAGGTAAAATAATTGCTCAACCTCAATTTAGTTGGATAGACACTTTTCATGAAGGAAAAGCTATTGTATGTTCACAGGGTCAGTATGGATTCATAAATACCAATGGAGAACTAACCAATGAATCTCAATTTGATAAAGTATATGCTTTTAAGGAAGGCATGGCAAAGGTGGAAAAAGGTGGTATATATGGATTTATAAACTCAAAAGGTGATTTGGTAATAGATCCCGTATTTGAAGATGCTTCAGATTTTAATGAAGGATATGCTGCTGTAAAGGAAAATACCGAGTCTTCTTCTGTTGATGATTCTGATGACTCAGAACTCAAAAAAAAATATATAAAATGGGGGTATATTGACAGACTTGGCTCCACTTTTATTACCTATGATTTTGAAAGTGCTTCTTGCTTCAATGAAGGCTATTGCCTTGCCATAAAAGATGGCAAGTGTAATATAATAAAAAATCCAGATATAAAATCCATACCAAACACTGTAATAAAAAATCCTTTTAAAACATGGAATATAAAATTTTCTAAAGCCATAGATGGAAAACAAACTCTTTCAAACAAAGATGACACTGTTTTAAATGACATAGACATGACCATGACAGACAATATTAGTGTTACTGACAGCAGTGGGGAATATGCCAATGTTTCCTTTACTTTTGAAAGCCCTGATACTATAGTGATAAATCCACCTTCTAATGGCTATACCCCTGGAGAAACATATACCATTACAGTCTTAAGTAACGGCAAATACAACATACAAGATATGGAAGGGAATAAATTAAAACCTGATGTTACAGAAATGAGCTTTCAAGTATTAGATAACTAGTATGAAATTTTTTTGAGTTGAGAATTGAAAATTGAGAGTTGAGAGTGAAGGTTGATTTCTAGCTATCGCAAAAAATCTTTAAACTTATATGAACCATCAATGTTTCGCTTTAGCGAAACGAGCCTTCAAAATTTAATTAAAGATTTTTTGTAGTGTAACGGAAAAAATCCACATTAACTCTCCACTTTCCACTCTCAATTCTCAACTAAGCAAATTGCTTCGCAAAGTTTTTATATTAAGTTATAAACCAATATATTAGAATTTCTATAATGTACTTTTCTACTTTACAGTCAAATTAACTATATTTTTATCATTTCTTACAGCCATTACATTTACCTGCATATTCTTATACTTTTTCTTCAAATCCTGGGCATATTTTTGTGCAAGATCTTTAGCTTCTTTGTCACTAACTCCACTTTTAATTACCATTGTAGCTATAGCTCTATTATTTTGTACATATACTTGTCCATTAAATATAGCTTTTTCCTTTTTAAGCTGGGCTGTTTTATCAGTGTCTGTTGTTATCTTAGCTGCTTCTTTCTGCTTTGCTGCTTCTTTCTGCTTTGCTGCCTCCTTCTGCTTTTGAGAAGTATTTTTTACAGCATCACTTTGAGCAGCTTGTTTTCCAAAGGAACATCCTGATAAAGATACAAACAGTATCAAAATCAAGGCAAGCATTCCTAATTTTTTAAAATTGTGTTTCACATTATCACTCTCCATATAATTATTTCAGATCTTATTTTATCATATATGATTCTATTTTATAGTATTTCTATTTATTTTAATAAAAATTTAATTTTCTACACAAATAAACCTATGCTAAATATTACCGGCATAGGTTTAAAATACAATTTTGTATTTTAAAATTACTGTGTTAAATTATATTCAAATTGTTCTACTGCTACCATATAATTATTTATGGCATTTTTTAAATTAATTTTTTCACTTTTAAGTGCAAGAGCTGCAGAATCTGCTTGAAGCTGTATGGCAACTCCCTGCTGAACTTTTGCTTCCGTAGTATCGTAAGTAGACTGAGCACTTGCTACTTTTGCTTGTTCAGTTTCTACAGTATCTTCTAAAGCTTTTAATCCATAGTAGCCATTCCATAAATTAGTTTTAATAGTTAATATCGTATTGCTTCGGCTATTTTCAAGATCTTCAATACTCAGTCCTGTGCTTACCTCTCCTGATGCATCATTGTGAGAATACTGCTTATATATATCCTCCTTTATCCTGAGTATATCCAGATTATTATTTATTTTACTTATATTATAATTATTATCTACCGCCTTATTTATTTTATCTTCTATATTACTGTCATCATATTTTACGAAAGATTTTTCAGCCGGAACCAGAGTCAAATTTCCATCAAGGTCCATATTTATAGTCTGCTTGATAGACAATAAATTTTGTTGAAGCTGTGCTTTAGGTTGGTTTAAAGAAGCCTGAAGCTGACTTTCTTGGACCTCTAAAGACTGCAAATCATTATTTGTAAGTTGTCCATTTGCTATTTTTACCTTGGTCTGGTCAATTTGTTCCTCTACATTTTTTATCTGGTCATTAATTGTATTTATCTGATCCTCGTTAGTGATGGCATTTAAATATTCCTGCTCTGTAGAAAACTTAAGATTCTGTAGTGAATCATCCCTGTCATGTTTTGCATCCTTTATATTCTGGTCATCTACTTTTGGAATTACATCTGTAGTAAGTTTTATATTTACATATTGTCCATTTGGATAATTAGCCTGGCTTGTTCCACTATTATTTATAAGAGCTGCGTTCATATTATCCCTGTCAAATTGTCTCTGATATAAAAGTATTTTTTGATCCTTAGTTTGAATAGATACACTATTTTTTTCTATATCATTAACTACCTGATCCAAAGTTAAAGTTGCATCACCTGCAATGCTATTTACAGGAGTTATGGTACTATTACTTGCTGCAAAGCATGTACTACCTGTACTTAAGACTAATATCAATCCAATTGCTATACTTAATTTATTTTTCATTTTTTTCCTCCTTTCGACATGAGAACTTCTAATTAATTAGATAAATTTGAAGTATCACTTCCTGCACCACAAGCTAATTCCAACTTAGTCTGTGCCATCCATATACTTCTCTCTGCAGATTTCAAATCATTTTGTGCACTCTTTAAATTAGCAGCCTGGGTATCAAAATCTATCCTGCTAAGTACCCCTACATTATATTTTACCTGTGCAGTATTATAATTGGTCTGTGCTAAATTCAAGGCATCTTTTTTTGATCCAAGTATTCTTGTCTTAACTTGAAGATCATTATACAAGCCATTAATCTCCGAAGTTATATTCAATTTTTGAATTTCTAAGCTATCCGAAGCATTATCTATATTTGCCTGTGCAAGTCTGTTTGGAACACTTTGCTTATCAGAGAATACCCCATTTACAACATTATATTTAAATTTTTGCAGTTCTATATTTTTTTGTCCAATTAAAATTTCTGCCCTATTTTTAAGGGCATCACTCAAATAATCATTGTAATTTCTTATGTAAGGTGATTCAGTAAGTTTATCCCTAAGAAGAGTACTGTACTGGGTATATATATCAATTCCTGCAATTTTATTTAAACTCTGAATATCTGAATTATATTGTCTCTCGGCTTTTCTCAATTGATTTTTTTCTGCTGTATAATCTGCTTCAGCTTGTTTCTCATCTGAAGAAGCTATAGTACCGAGGCTTAATTTAAGCTGTGCACTATTATATTGTTCCTGGGCATTACTAAACTTTTGATTTTCCAAATCTACTGCATCCTTGTCATTCATGATGCTTGTATATTGAGTATAAGCAGATAATTTCACCTGATTTTCAGCTACAGTTTTTATTTGTCCGTACTTATATTCAGAAAATTTGTCTTGCTGCTCACTACTACTGATATTCTCCATCAACTGTAATCGAGTATATTGATCTAATGTTGCTCCACCCTTATCCAATTGATCAGAATAAGAAGCTGCATTTTTTGTATCACTAGTATAGGAGTTTTGAGCTTGTTTTATAGAAATGTCTGCACTTTTAACATCGTAAGAATTTTGAATGGCAGTATTAATCAAGCTATCAATATCTAGGCTATTTCCTTCAGCAAAAACTGCAGTGCTTGTACAAAGTGTTAGTGCAGCTGTGACAGCTAATATCTTAATTTTATTCATTTTTTCCTCCTTCCATATATTAAATTATTTTCTTCCAAAATATAATATTTCAATCATAACTAATTCTATCACAATTATATTTATATTTCCATGGTAAAGTTAACCTACGGTTTTGTTTAAAATTGTATAAGTTTTACTATTGGAACACTTATGTTTGCAACTACAGCATTTGCTAGAATCTTCACCTTCAAATCCCCAGTACATTGAAACTGTATGGGGAGCTGGATACAGACTTGGAGTATGATTTTGGATTTATTTACACATCTATTAAATTAATAGTTAATATCTACCATAAGATGAATATCTTATTTTCAGTTCCCTCCATTACAAATCCAGACAAATTTTTCTTATAGGTTTTTTTGTAGCTTTATGTTAAAATTAAGGTATATATACTTTAAAGGGAGATGGAAGGATAGTGAAGAAAATACTAGGAATAGCTGCAGCAGCGGCTATAGTATTGGGTATGTCAAATACTACCTATGCTAAAACTACGTATAATGTAACACGACTTGCAGGGAACAACAGATTTGAAACTTCGGAAAAAATTGCAGATAACTTTGAAGACGGAACAGCTCAAAATGTAATAGTATCCAGTGGAAAGGACTTTCCTGATGCTCTAGGTGGAAGCGTACTTTCCAAAATATATAACGCACCAATACTTTTATTAAATGATGATTTTGAGAATTCTTCAAATGCAGTAGATTACATACAAAACCATTTAAGTAAGAGCGGAAATATCTACATATTAGGAGGTACTTCTTCTGTAAGTGATGATTTTGTAAGCTATATAAAAGGACTTGGCTATGGAAATGTAACACGATTCGGTGGCAGCAACAGGTTTGAGACCAACAAGTCAATAATCAATTCCATGAATGTTCAAAAAGGTACTCCTTTAGTTATTACTAATGGTTGGGGATTTGCAGATGCCCTCAGCGTATCAAGTGTAGCTGCATGTTATAAATACCCTATATTTATGACAGATAATGGAATCCTTTCTGAAGATAATAAAGATGTCATTTCAAGCATACAGCCATCTAAAATATATGTAATAGGTGGACAAAGTTCTATAAGTGATGACGTAGTAAATGAAATAAAAAGTCTTCAGCCGTCTTTAACAGACAGTAACATAGTAAGAATAGGCGGCCAAACTAGATATGATACTTCTCTCAGCATATGTAAATACTTTAATTCAAATTCAAATTCAGCAGTGCTGGCAAACGGTTCAAATTTCCCGGATGCACTGTCTGGAAGTGCTCTAGCTTCTAAATTAGGTGCACCTATAATGCTGACAGACGGCAGAGATATATCAAACCAGAAAAGTTATATAGATGAAAAAGGATATAAAGACATATACCTTTTAGGTGGACTTAATTCCGTAGATTTATCAGTAGAATACTTGTTGAAACCTACTTCATTAATACCTAAAACTGAAATAGACTATATAACTTCTTTAAAAGGCTACTGTGATTCCTATGAAGATAAAACAAGCACTGTTTCAACACAGATGGAGGATATATATAATAAAACAACCGATATAAGAGTAGCTATTACTTCTGCATCAACAGCACAAGATTTATCCTCAGATATAGAACAATTAATTACTTTGTTCAATCAGGGTAATTCTTATTTATCTTCTTACAAAAGCGATCTCACAACACTTAAAAATGATGTCTCAAGCCTTTCAGTACCTAGTGGGTTAGACACTTACAACAGCCAGTATCTAAATAATATAAATACACAAATTAATTACGTAGACACAACTATGAAATATACAACTAGTTGTCTGAACATATTTACTGAAATGAAAGATGCACTGGACAATATGGATATAGATAAATTACAGGAATCTACTACAGAACTCGAAAATATTGGTAGTGATGGAAATAGTATTTCCAATATTGAAAATGGAAATAAAGGAATAGATGATTTAGATACAAGACTTGGAAATGCTTTAACTAGTTATAAGCAACAATAATTAGGGAAAAAGGAGAGTACCATAAAGATACTCTCCTTTCTTTAATTAACACTATTAATCAAGATTCTATAACTTAACATTAAAATTTATCATTTTGCAGTAATATTATATCCATCTAAGTCATCACTTGAAGGCGAATACATAGTATAGGCAGCATTGTCATGTTTTTCACTTCTTATACTTATACTTGATGAATCTCTGTTTGCAGCTACTTTAATTACATCCCCTTTATTGAAAGATGACGCACTAAATCTATAAACTACAGTTTTATCATCCACACTTATAGCATTTGGAACTAGCGTCTTACCTGTAGTCATATCTGTAAATATAAAGTCATCACCATATCGGTTCTGTATGGCAGTATCTATATCCTGATTAAATGCTACATCTATAGTATCTGCATTTGAAGCGCTAATTGCCTCAAAGTTGTCTGATTTTGTTACAGGAGGTATATAAACTTTTGTAGACCCTGTTCTTATAGTACGTCCTGCAGCATCAACTGAGCCTGTATTTACAACACTTAAATCAGTACTTTCGCCACAATTTTTTATATCATCTATTTTTTCACCATTTTTTATACCAGACTTGTATATAAGTATTACAGTGTTACCACTTGTAGTAGCACTATCAGGTTTGCAGCCATCTACTCTGAAATCATTCATGTCAAGTGTGTCAATTGACGATGAAAGAGATACTTTGACAATTATATCATCACTACTGAAAGACATATCTGCAGTACCGGATATAATTGCAGGTCCGTCATTACTTGATGCACTTATGTCCCCTATATATCCTAAACCAAGAGAATTACCATTTTTGTCAACCACTTTTTGAACTCCTATTTGAAGTACATCTCTAGCAGTAGATCCACTTCCTATATTATAATCTGAAGGGAACTCAATAGTTACACTCTTATCATCAGAAGAAGGTGTTATAGTTGCTCCTCCTGGAAGACTCTTCACCTTTCCTGTTCCATCTCTAAATAAATAGTTGGATTTATCGGATATAGAATCTTCATTCATGGTTTTATTGAAAAATACAGCAACAGCTTGATCATCATCAGCTCTTTTTACTACCTCTTCAATTTTTATGTCTTCATCATCTGTACCAGATAAAGTTTTCGTATAAGTATCCATTAAATTTGCTTTTGCTTCAGTGTCTATTATATTTTTTACAGTGAAAGTATACGCTGAACCATTTAATGAATTATCATCAAATTTAAGGTCAAAGGTCCTATTGTTGTTTCCATCAACAGTTATAGTATTTATGTTTTTCAATTTATAGCTTATATCATTTCCATCAGAGTCAACAATAGTATAGTTTCCTGTATTTGTCGCAGAACTTCTTATAACATCTTTATTAAACTTAACTCTTATAGTTTCTGCATCTAGAATATTTGCCGATTCAACTGTAGGCTTATTGCTATCACTTCCATAATAAAGACTCTTACTTGTTTGAGACAGCGTATTTCCAAAAGTATCCTGTACATTATCATTAACCAAAATTGTATTTGTTCCTTGATTAAGCATACTTCCTATATTTTTTATTTTCACTATGCTATCGCCTGATCCAGAATCAAAGGTAACATAGGAATCATCCACATCTACTGTACTTCCATTTATTTTATAGTTTGTGGACTCAAGGGCTGTTTGTGTATCCATTGCTCTGTCAAATTTTATATATATAACACCTGCATTATTTGAAGTTACACTTTCAACCTGTGGAGTTCCTGATACAGATTCAACTTCAAAATTCTTAGATTGATTTTGAATCGGAATATTAGCAGCATTGTCAAATTTACTTTCTGAAGTACCATCTGGCATACTAAATGTGTTATCACCTATAGGAAGAGGCGAATTAAAATAAATATCTACTCCACTTGCCCAATCTCCACACTCATTTGCAATTTTAGTGTAAGATTTATTGAATCCATAGTTCGTAATACTTTTTTTGTTTATCTTCATAGAAGTCAAATTGTCTTCATCCATCCTTATTGCCTCGGAAAATCTAACCTCCAACTTATTTCCTCCAATTGGTGTTACAGATTCAATAGAAGGAGCACCTGTTTCCTGAAATGTAACTTCTTTTTCATATTCAGTTATAGCAGATGATGAACCATCACTAAGTACATTGTTTTTTACTTTAAAGCTAACATTTTTTCCCTGCTTAAATGGATTTCTAAAAGTAATTATAACCGTTCTACCATCATCTTGAAGACTTGCAGAGGCTTCCGTCTGAGCTTCCGATCCAAGATAGCCACCATCTATTTCATAATTTGCTGTTCTCTCGGCAGAATCCTTGTCGACTTTAGTATTGAATATAATTTTTATTTGATTAAGCCCAAGTGTAGTTACAGAATTTACAGTATCACTTTCATTAACAATCCCTTGAGCTGCATTTTTAATATTAGAAATAGTACTATCTGAAACTACACCATTTTCCGATATTACATTTAAATCTGTAGATGAACTTGCTTTTGATTTAATATAATTCATTGCATTTGCAGTACCGGTGTCATCCTGTCCATCAATAAGTACAAGAGGTGCATCACTTATTCCAGCCACAGAAGCTGCAATTAATGCATCTGCATATTTATCACCAGTAGCATTTGCTATATAAATTTTATCTGATTTTAGATCACTGTCAAATTGATTCAATATATTTAAGTTAGTGGCAAATCTATCCGCTCCTCCAGATATCCTGTTTACGGCACCTATACTTTTATATGTATCATCATTTATTAAAGTCTGAGTACCTATAACAGTGACTTTAGAATTGTCACTCTTTATAAAATCTACTATAGGACTCATAACTTGAGCGCTATTTACTCCAAGTAAAAGTATTTCACCTTTAGCAGCTGCTACAGGTGCAGCAGATAGGGCATCTGGAAAACCTTCTCCTCCTACCATCATTATATTATCTGCACTTACCCCTAGCTTTACAAGCTGCTTGGCTACTGCAAGGTTAGTTTCATATCTATTTTTCCCACTTAATTCAATTAAATTATAACCTTGACCCTTTAGATCATCTCTTGTTTTTTGGCATATTGAAGCCGTTCCACCTATTATATATATATTTTTTGGTTTTAATTTATCCAGTGCAGATTTTGCATTGGAATTAAGCGATCCTGCTTCAGTTAAAAGCACAGGGGCCTTCAATTGTTTTGCAAGTACTGCAGAACTTATAGCATCTGCATATCCTTCACCTGAAGCAAGTATTACATTGTCAGTACTTGTCCAATTTTGTGTAGCAACTGTAGCTGCTGTTTCATAGCAATCTGCTCCAGATAATTTTGTAACTTCCCCTGCTGCCGCTTTAGCAGAAGTAACAGGAAGTGCCGGTGAAAGCAGCAGCGATAGTACAGCCGTGGTGCTTATTGCCTTTATAGCATTTCTTTTCATATACTTATTACCTCCTACCTTATTTAGCAATATATGAATATTGTACCATACATTTTTGCTTTAATGATAGGATTTATTTATTTTACTGCAATTACATTATTTGGTGCCAGACACCGAATGGGAACATAGATATCCCGCTATGGTGACAGGCACCGAATGGGAACGTAAATGCCCCACTATGGTGCCAGGCACCTAAGTACTTTTTCACCTTCAAACATATCTAGAGTTTTAGCAAACTTAATAAAGTCACAGTTACCTGCCCTTTCTCCTATGCCTGAAATTGTACAGTCTGCAAACTTAGCTCCTGCTTCTACAGCTGCAAGGGAATTTGCTAGTGCCATTCCGAAATCATTATGAGCGTGAATTTCTATTTCTATAGGTACTTCCTGAAGTAATTTTTTTATACTATAAAAAATTTTTCTTGGATAAGATATTCCTACAGTATCAGAATATCTTATCCTTTTGATCCCAATTTCAGAAACAGCTGTGCAAAATTCAATTAAAAAACTTATATCAGACCTTGCCGCATCCTCCATACCTACGGTTACTTCATACCCTTTTTGTAAAGCATAGGTTGTACATTTTTTTATACGCTCTAAAACCCAGACTTTATCTTTTCCAAGTTTATATTTAATCTGTAAATCAGATGTGGGAATAGATATATGAACTATATCTACACTACAATCTATGGAAGCGTCTATATCTTTAATATTTGCCCTGTTCCAGGATGATATTTTACTCTTTAAACCCAACGCTGCAATTTTTTCAATACTTGCTTTTTCCTCTCCACCCATAGCTGCCGAACCCACTTCTATCTGATAAATACCCATATCATTTAAAATTTTAGCAATTTTAACTTTTTCATTTATTCCAAGGGCTATTCCTGCTTTCTGTTCACCATCTCTTAAAGTAGTATCTACAATATTAACATCCATATGAAGCACCTCCTTTTTTAGTTAAGAATTAATAATTAATAGTGAATAGTTACTGAATATTTTTAAAATCATTAAACATTGAAATCAGTTCCTTATCAAAAATATTTCTTTTAAGTTTAATACTGTTTTTTCTTACTTCTTTCAAAAATTCTCCAATATCTACATCCTGATAGTCTATATTAAGTTCCTTCAGTTTTATCATCACTGCTTTTTTCCCAGAATGTTTTCCTATATACATGATTCTCTTCTTTCCAATATCATAGGGATTGTATGGTTCATAAGTATCTGGATTTTTTTCTATACCATCTACATGAATACCGGATTCATATTTAAAAATATCTTCTCCTATTACAGCTTTCATAGGATGTACTTTTTTGTGGGTAAGTTTTGTATACACTTCTACTAGCTGTTCCATAAATTCTAAGTTTCCACATACTTTCCCACCTTTTATGACCTTTAAGCCTAAAATAACTTCTTCTAAAGATGCAAATCCATAAACCTGTCCATTAAAAGCTGCAGTTACAACATCAGCACCATCAACACAGGATTCAATGCTTACGGAAGTTGCCATATAAAATTTATCATCTGCACAAAAATCCACATATACTGAAAACCGATTTTTTATATTTTCTATAAGTCTGTTCCACCCAGCTATGTTATACTTTACAATGCCCTTTATTCTAATGCATATTATATTAAGTTTGCCAAAAATTTTACAGTTATCTTTTACATTGAACTGTTCTAAAACTTTAATATCTACTTCTAGTATTATCTTTTTATTTCTTAACTTATTTAAAAATTCCTCTGGTAATATTTCAGCTTTTTTGTAATCTATAATTAAATGTTCAAATTCGTACACATCTAATAGATCTCCCACCCTGTATATGTAGTCTACATTTTCAGGAAGGTTTTTTATTTTTTGAAGTACTTCACCATTAATTTCTATAAAATCTACACCTATATTTTTAACGAGTGTTATAAATTCATCCGCTAAATCCTGATCAACTATCTCAGCCCTTTTTACAACTTCAGGTAAAGTTCTATCTACAATAAGCTTTTTTTCTTTTCCTAATATGATGGACATACATACACTACCTTTCAATACACAATTCACAATCCACAGTTCACAATTTTAGCATCCCTATCCTGCATTCATTTCCGAATGAATTTTATCCTCTTCTAATATTTTTACAGCTTTTACTATGCCTTTGTTTATAGAATCATACATTTCAATAACCTTAATTCCTCTTTTTTCTAACTTTTCTGTTGGATCAACACCTGCCCTAAGTGCAAGAACCGCATTACAGTCACCTATGACTTTCATGGTTTTTTCCATTTTATCCTCATGTTCATCACATTCGTACACTCCTGTGCAATATTTATCCACATTCCTCTTTTCCAAAAACTTTGTAGTTCCATCATTATAAGTATAAATATAAAATTCATTAGCGTGTCCAAAATGCTGATCTATATTAATACCTGATTTAGAGGATACTGCAAACTTATATTTTTTACTTTTAGCTGCATTTTTAAGGAGCTTCTCTTCTTCTACTTTTTTATCATCAGAACATTTGCCCAAACAGCCTCCGCAGCCTACATTTCTAAAATCTATAGAACGATCTTCTGAGAGTGTTCCTATGGCATCTGCCCTACACTGTCTGCAGTGGTACATTTGTTTCATACTCACTTCACATTCTTTTCTCATTTCATTTAATTCTATATTGGAAACAAGAGGCAGATCTTCAAATACACTTCCCGAAACTGGTATCATCTGCATTATATTTGTCATATATGCTCCACATTCCTTAACTTTCTTAACTACTTCTTTTATGTGATTATCATTTATACCCTTGAGCATAACTATATTCACCTTGCATATTATACCTTTAGAGCACAGGTATTTTAGTCCTGTAAGTTGGTTGTTTAAAAGTATTTTTGCTCCTTCTTCTCCAGTATATTTGTGTCCTAAATAATTTACTTCTTTATATATTCTTGATCCTATTTTGCTGTCTACTGTATTTATTGTAACTGTGACATGTGATATGCCAAGCTGTACCAGTTCGTTTGCATAGAATGGGAGCATAAGTCCATTGGTAGATAAGCAAAAAGTTGTTTCAGGAGAATACTCTCTTATAAGCTTTAGCGACTCTCTAACCTGATCAAAATTTGCAAGGGCATCTCCAGGACCTGCTATACCTACTACAGTCAAATTTTTCATTTTACTCTTAACAATTTTGAACTTTTCAAGAGCTTCTTTTGGACTTAAAACCTCACTTGTTACTCCCGGCCTACTTTCATTTGCACAATCATATTTTCTGCTGCAGTAATTACAACTTACATTACATTTTGGAGCTATTGGTATATGCATTCTAGCAAATTTATGTGCATTATCCCCAAAACAAGGATGTGTACAGCTTTTATCAACAAGAGATTGTACGATTTCTTTTTCTGCCATTTTTGCAAAAGGTGCATAAAAGTCATTATAAGCTTTTTCCCTGTAAGTATTTTGGGTATGAGAAAGCATAACATTTGCCACAGAATCTATTAAAAAGGCAGATCCACTATATGCTGTTATTACCTGCCTCTGCCCTCCAACTCTATCATGGATAGGAAATCCTATTCTTATTATTTCAAGCTTCAATTTTTGTGCCATTCTTCTACCATCTGAATTTCCTATAATCAAATTTATTTTAAGCTTTTCAGCATAATCTTCCATAGTTTTAAAATCAGTATCATCTAAAACGATACATTCTTCTTTTTGAACCTTTAATTCTTCCTTTAACTTTTCTCTAAGCATTTCATTTTTAGATCCCATACCTATCATTTTTATTAATATTCCATTTTCTTCGCAGAGCCTTGACACTGCATATACAAGTTCCGGCTCTCCATATAAAAGTATCCTTGCCTCACCTGTATACTTATGGTTGTCAACCATGGCATCTAAATATCTTCCCCTTTGAACTACGTATTTATGTGGTATTGAAATACCAGTTATTTTAGATATGAATTCAATAAATTTATTTGTATTTCTAAAACCTATTGGTATGGGACATTTGTAAAGAGGCACTTTGAATTTATCTTTTAAATATGTGCCAGGAGATTTATCATCTGAAATGGTCATGCCCATTTCAATAGTGCCTACTGCTCCAGACATCTTTTTAATATCTTCTATTTTAGTTCCTCCAGATGGAATTCTCTTATATTTTTCATTATGAGCGGAATCAAGAGTATTAGATACATCCGGTAAAATCGTATATTCTACTTTAAAATCATCTAGTATTTGTTTTATATTTCTCACATCACCCGGATTTAAGTTGGCACATATTATATTTAATTTCCCTGTACTCTCAGATTTTTCACATGCTTGTTCAACAATACTTCTTAAAACTTGAAAGTAACCTTCTGCCTGGGTAGCACCATATCCCGGTGTGGATGCTGTTATTATCTTTATATTTTTAATTTTCTCATTATCCTTTTCTTCATTATAGAATTCTTCTACTATCCTCTTTGTATCCTCTCCTATGGTCTCTGCAAGACAGGTTGTCATTACACCAATAGTAGTAGGTTCATACATTTTAATCATATTTCTAAGGCCTTTTTTCAAATTTTCACTTCCACCATATACAGTGCCCTGTTCCGTAAGAGCAGATGATGCTATATCCACAGGTTCATTATAGTGGGTGGCCATGTGTCTTCTGATATAAGTGCTGCAACCTTGAGAACCATGTAAAATTACCATATTATTTTCTATTCCCTTAAAGGCCATTACTCCTCCCATAGGCATGCACATTTTACATGGATTTATATCTACATTTACCAATTTTTTATTGCTCATCTCCATCATCCCTCCATAAAATTTATATATATTGCCAAACAGGACTATTTACAGTCAAATCTATTTCCTTAGCAAAATTTATAGCTCCCTGAAATCCTCCTAGTATGTGTTTTCTCTCATGATTGTGATCACAAAAAGCAACTCCAAGTTTATATGCAAGAGGTCTTTCTTTAACTCCTCCTACAAGGACATCTGCTCCCTTTTCAACCATGAATCTTTCAAGTTCATAAGGATTTGCATCATCAAGTATTACAGTCCCCTCATTTGTAATTTGCCTTATTATTTCATAATCCTCTGGTTTTCCAGTTTGAGTTCCAACCATTACAGTTTCAATTCCAAGATCCCTAAATTGTTTTATAAGTGATATAGCCTTATAGCCGCCTCCTACATATATTGCAGCCTTTTTACCTTTAAGCCTTCCCCTATAATATTCAAGTTCAGGTTGTATCTTTTCTTCCTCTTCTTTTATGAGCTTTTCTGCCTTTTTTACAGTTTCTTCATTTCCTACAAGATGTGCCACCTGCAAAAGTGAATTTTCAGTATCCTCAAGACCTACAAAACTTGTCTTTATAAACGGAATATCATATAGTTCTTCCATCTTTTTAGCTAAATATCCCATAGAACCGGCACACTGAACTATGTTAAGTTTTGCCCCAGGTGCTTTCACTATTTCATCAACTTTTCCATCACCTGTGAGTTTTGAAACAATGTCAATTCCTATTCTCTTCAAGTAGTTTTCTACCACCCATACTTCTCCTGCCAGATTAAAGTCACCGAGATAGTTAATTCCATTTAGCTTTTTTTCACTTTTTTTATTTCCTATGAGTTTCAATATGGCATTACAGGCAGCTCTATAACCAGTAGATTTATTTCCCGAAAATCCAGGAGACTTTACAGGTATTACTCTTATTTTGTATTTTTCTTCGGCCATCTTGCAGACTGCATCTACATCATCTCCGATAACTCCTACAATACAGGTTGCATATATGAATATAACCTTTGGATGAAATTTATTTACTATTTCATCTACAGCTGCTCTTAATTTTTTTTCACCTCCAAATATAACATCAGTTTCACTTAAATCCGTAGAAAAACTATTCCTAAATAATTCAGAACCACTTGACAAACTTCCACGAAGATCCCATGTATAAGCAGCACAACCTATTGGCCCATGTATTAAATGAAAAGCATCTGTTATAGGATTTAAAACTACCCTTGCTCCACAATACACGCATGCTCTCTGGCTGACAGCTCCAGAAACACTGTTTTCCTCACATCTGATTTTTGTATCTTTGTCCTTGGAGTTATAACAGACAAATTCTTTTCTATCTTCTAGGATTTCTGACTTTCTAGCTTCCAATTTTAAAAATCTATCTCTATTTTTTTCGTGAAGGTCATGATAAAAATCTTCTTTTATTTTTTCCATAAACAACCCACCTTTTTTATAATTAATAGTTTAGAATTAATAGTTAAGAGTTATGGATGATTTTCTTCCGCTAAAGCTTCAGAAAATCTAAAATGTAATAAGCATTGCAGCTTCGCTTCAATAGGCTTTAGTTTCATTTATTTGAATAATAGTGATTTGGCGGTTTTAAAAAATTACGAGGCAATATTTTTAAAGAACAAAGTATAAAGTTGAAATATCAAATAAGGATAATTTACTTTGACTTCCGTTACACGATTCTTAGATTAAAATTTAATTTATACTATAGAGATATTTTTACAATGCACAGTTAAGAATTCACAATATGGAATCTAAGTAAGATTTGAACTTATACTTGGTAATATGATGACAAAATTGAAAGCACATTTAAAAAATTTTTTATAAGTCTTAGCGACGTATTTTGAAAAATCTTAGAAACTTAGGTATTGTTTGAGGTACGAGTTTAGCTAAGTTTCTTTAGATTTTCAAAATACAAGCTTTAGACTTATTAAAAGTTTTTATAGTGGTGAAATTTGTCAGCATATCCTGCAGTATATTTCAACTCTCAACTTAGAATTCTTATCTTACTGTTTCAAAATCTTCTTCCGCACATTCTCTCTCTTCTTTATCAAGCATAGCGTTTAACATTGACTCAACTAATTTTATTGCACCGTAATATCCAACCTTTGGAGTATATTGATGTCCGTATCTGTCCATTACAGGGAATCCAAATCTAACAAACGGGATATCTTCTGCCCTAGCAATAAACTTACCATACGTATTTGAAATAAGAAGATCTACTCCTTCATTTTTTATAAGCTGGTGCATTTCAAAGAAATCACTGTTGGCTTTCACAATTCCTTCTAAACCTGCTTCGTCCATCATAGCTTTAATTTCCTTCTCAAATAATGATCCTGGAGTACCAGTTATGACATATTTAGGAATCATGCCCAAGGTTATGACAAATTGGGTAAGGGAAATGACCACATCTGGATCTCCAACTATAGCTACTTTTTTACCATTAAAGTACTGGGCACTATCAATCATCATGTCAAGAAGCTGTCCTCTTTCCTCCTCAAGTTCTGCTGATACTTCCTTACCTGTCAACCTAGCTAAATTCATAAGTAAATCGTCCATGGCATCTATTCCAATAGGTGCCCTCAAGGTTTTATATGGAACCTTACACTTATTTTCAAGAGATTTTGCCGCAAGTTCTGAAGCATAATTTCCAAAGGCTACAGTAAAATCTGAATTTCCAGCATCAACTATGTCTTCAATTTTTGTTCCACCTTTAGGATACATTTTATAATCCCCTGTATTTGGAGTATCAAACACTCCATTTGTATCAGGAAAAATTATATATGGAATGTCCATAAGTTTAAAAATTCTCTTCATTTCTTTCATATCTGCAGGACCTACAAATCCCGGTATTATATTAAATTTGCCATTTTTCTCTCCACTACTTTTAGAAAGATATTGAACCATACCATTTACCATATTGGAAAATCCAGTAACATGGGAGCCAACATAACTGGGTGTATTGGCATGAATGACAAGTTTACCTTCAGGTATCTCCATCTCTCTTATATAAGTAGGTAAATCATCTCCTATAGTTTCTGATAAACATGTCGTATGAATAGCTATAATATCTGGATTATACATGGCAAATATATTTTTAACAGCTTTTTTTACATTAGCCCCTCCACCAAATACACTAGCTCCTTCAGTAAATGAGCTTGTAGAAGCCATAGCAGGTTCTTTGAAATGTCTTGAAAGTACAGTTCTGTGATAAGAACAACATCCTTGTGAACCATGGCTGTGTGGAAGGCAATTATGAATTCCAAGAGCCGCATACATAGCACCAACAGGTTGACAGGTTTTAGCCGGATTTATTCGCAGCTGCTTTCTTTCTACTAATTCTTTTGGTGTTGCATCTAACATTACTGTTCACCTCCTATAACTTTTCCTTCCAATAAGGATTCTTTTTTCCAAGGTGGAGTTAAATACCTCCATGCTGGAGTATATATCCCCCCTGCAAGTTCCCTTGCAAATATTATTGCACCTTTAAATCCTGCATAAGGACCTGTATAATCATAAGAATGAAGCTGTCTTGACAAAACTCCCATTTTTTCAATGGCATATTTCTCCTTTATTCCTGTCAAGAACATATCAGGGTGCAGTTCCTTTATGAATTTTTCCATTTCATGTGCGTTCATGTCATCTATTATTACCGTATTTTCATCCATTTCTTTTTCCATTCCACCATAGTAAGCAAGAGGTACACCTTCTGCCTTGAGAGCTTCTACCCTTTCTTTAGGCAAAACCACATGATATTTTTCCTTGTCAGGATGTACAGTCAATTGAGGAATATTTTTGCTATCAGCATCAATCTTTATTGTAGGAATGACCTCCCTGCCTTCATAATCATCACGGTGGGCAAATTCATATCCTGCAAGAATTGTTTTTACCCCAAAATCTTTTAAAAGCACCTGATAAGTATGTGACCTTGATCCACCAACAAATAAACAAGCAAGTCTACCTTCAAGTTTTTCCCTATAATACTGCATATCTACCTGAATATCTGCAAGTTCTTCTTCAATGACTTCTTCAGTTTTTTTATACAAATATGGATCATCAAAAACTTTAGCTAAATCTCTTAAAGTATTAACAGTACCCTGTATACCTATAAAGTTACACTTAATCCACGGTATGCCATACTTGGTTTCCATCATCTCTGCTATATAGTTTATAGATCTATGACACTGCACTAAGTTTACATCTACAGTGTGGGCATTTTGAATACGTTCGTAACTCCCATCACCAGTAAGAGTTGCCACTACGTTATACCCTATTTTGTTTAAAATTCTTTCAATCTCCCAAGCATCTCCGCCAATGTTGTATTCGCCCAATATATTTATGGAATACTTTTTATGCTCACCCTTCCCAGTGCCAATGATTTCACTCATAACGGTATTGTTTGCTATATGATGTCCTGCAGATTGGGTTACTCCTTTATATCCTTCACAGCTAAAGGCAAGCACATTGATTCCATAAAGTTTTTTAGCTTCCTGTGCCACTGCATTTATATCATCACCTATAAGTCCGACGGGACATGTAGCATATATACCTATAGCTTTAGGATGAAAAATTTCAACTGCTTCTTTTATTGCCTGCTTAAGCTTTCCAACTCCGCCAAAAACTATATCTTTTTCTTCCATATCTGTACCAAAAACATATTCCATAAAATTTTGGCTGCCTTTTTCACTTTTAGCTTTGTTTCTTCTTCCACCCCAACTATAAAAAGAACATCCAACAGGTCCGTGAGTTATATGAACCATATCTTTAATAGGGCCCATGACAACCCCCTTGCAGCCTGCATAACAGCATCCTCTAGATGTAATTACTCCAGGCACTGTCCTTATATTTGCTTCAATGATGGGTTTTGGATCTTCCTTTGTCTTTACAACTATATGTTTTTTTCGATTCTTATAGGTTTTAGCTGGATATGGCTCCAAAACTTCATCTACTATTTTATTTAGTTCTTTTCTCATAAAATCACATCCTTCCATAAAGATTAAACAGCTTCATCTCCAGTTTCTTCTGTCCTTATTCTCACAACATCAGTTACATCTATTACAAATATTTTTCCATCTCCAGGATTTCCTGTCCTATTTGTCTCTATTAAAGCATCAACAACCTTTTTTACTTCTTCATCCTTAGCCAGTACAATAATTAACCTCTTTGAAATTAATCTGTGCACTTCAGATATCTGCTCTGCAACTTTTTTATCTGAAAAATCCACCATATCGCTTCCAGATATATAATCTTCAATTATAGAAAAATCCACCTTTTTCTTACCACGCCCAACAACTTTTTTGCATGTAATAGATGGAAATCCAGCTGCAGCAAGGGCATCTTTTGTCTTGCCCACCATATCCATTCTAATAATAGCCATAACTTCTTTCACCTTACATGCCTCCTTATAATTCATTTGTACCCGAACTTATTGTATATACTTCCTCCACAGGAGTTACAAATATTTTTCCGTCTCCAAAAGCTCCTTTATTACCGGTTTTTGCACTTCTAGTAATGATTTTTATAATATCATCCTTATATTCATCTTTTACTACTATGAGCATCATTTGTTTTGGTATTTCATCGTAAAATATTTCGCCTACTTTCACGCCTCTTTGTTTACCTCTGCCTACTACATCAAATTTGGTAACTGCCGGAAACCCAGCATCGCATAATTCTGATAGAACTTCTGGTGCTTTTTCAGGTCTAATAATAGCTTTTATCAATAACATATTGAATACCCTCCCCTTTTGTGTTACACTATAAAAAGTTAGAATTTGACCGATTCTGACTTATTTTTTGGGTATATCTCTTGGCGTTTCCATTCACAAACTAAGAGGTATACTCTAGTGTTTTTTGTTTTATTTTTAATATTCATTTTAATCCATCAACCCATGTTCCATAAGTATAGCTTCTAAATCGTCTTGTGCCATTGGCTTTGGTATTACAAACATGTCGTTTCCATCTATAGCTTTTGCAAGTGCCCTATATTCATCTGCTTGTTCAACTTCAGGACTAAACTCTATAACAGTCTGCTTATTTATTTCTGCTTTTTGAACATCATGACTTCTTGGTACAAAATAGATAAGTTGAGTTCCAAGTTTTTTTGCAAAAGCTTCAAGTAATTCCCTCTCATTTTCAACTTTTCTACTGTTGCATATAATGCCTCCTAATCTAACTCCACCACTGTTTGCAAATTTACTTATACCTTTTGATATGTTATTTGCCGCATACATAGCCATCATCTCACCACTAGCTACTATATATATTTCCTGTGCCTTGCCTTCACGTATTGGCATTGCAAAACCACCGCAGACAACATCACCTAGTACATCATAAAAAACATAATCCAAATCATCATCATAAGCGCCGAGTTGTTCAAGCATGTTAATTGAAGTTATAATACCTCTTCCAGCACATCCAACTCCAGGTTCAGGCCCACCTGATTCAACACATTTTATTCCACCATATCCTTTTTTTAATATTTCATCTAAGTCTACATCTTCTCCTTCTTCTCTCAAAGTATCAAGAACTGTCTTTTGTGCAAGTCCTCCTAGAAGTAATCTGGTTGAATCTGCTTTAGGGTCACATCCTACTACCATTATTTTTTTACCCATTTCTGCTAATCCTGCAGTTAAGTTTTGTGTAGTAGTAGATTTTCCAATACCACCTTTTCCATAAATAGCTACCTGTCTCATTTTACACTCACTCCTCACTTATAATTTTTTTATGACAATTATTGTTTAATAATTTATAAAAAATATATCATACCTTTTTAGAAAAATCAACATTTAAATTATTAATTTATTAAAAAATATATACTGTAACCGATAACATTTTAAAATATAAGCATAAAAATTATGATTTTAATAATTACCCACTGATTGTTGTCAATAACTTATCATTTATGCTATATTTGTTTATACTATGTTATATAACTCTTCCCAATTAATTTTACTTCTTTAATATGTAGTTATATTATATAATGTTTGTATAAGGTGACAGGCACCGAATGGGGGCAAAAATATCCCACTATGGTGACAGGCACCATTGAAAGGAAGGATAATTTATGTTAGAAAATACGACCTTAACTCCACAGGAAGTTGCCGATATGCTAAAAATAGCTAAAAATACAGTATATGAATTGATTAAAAGAGGAGAATTAAACGGCTATAAAGTTGGCAAAAAAATTAGAGTTGATTTAAATGATGTAGAAAATTATAAAAATAAGACAAAACACACTACACAAAATGAATCCAGTGATGTTAAAGAAAATGATCTATCTTCTCCTGATATTTTTTATCCTACAAGAGATAATACAAATGGAGGCTTTATAATATGCGGACAGGATGTACTTCTCGATATTTTATCCAGGTACATAGAAATTCGCTGCCCCGGTACTAGAACTTTCCGCTCCTACGTAGGAAGTTACAGTGGACTTTTATCACTTTATATGGGAAAAATACAGGTAGCCACCGCTCATCTTTGGGATGGTGATTCCGATCAATATAATATACCCTTTGTAAGAAGATTAATTCCCGGAATTCCAACTGTAATAATTCATCTTGCTTGCAGAATGCAAGGCTTTTATGTAGCCAAAGGTAATCCTAAAAAATTTAAAGGTTTTGAGGATTTAAAGAGACCTGATATTACTATGATAAATAGGGAAAAAGGCTGTGGTACAAGAATCCTCTTAGATGAGCATCTTAGATTATTAAACATAAGTGGTAGTGATATAAAAGGTTATGCAAAAGAACATTTTTCTCACCTAGAAATAGCTAGTACTGTGGCTAGGGGTGATGCTGATGTAGGACTCGGAAATGAAAAAACAGCCCTTCAAGTTAATAATGTGGATTTTATACCTATTCAAAAAGAAAGATATGAATTGGTAATGAAGAAGGAAGACATAAATAAAGCTCCCTTTAACTCAATACTTGAAATACTCCGTTCAAATCAATTTAAATCAGAACTCCTAGGAATAGGCGGATATGATCTTACTGAAATGGGAAATATAATAGCAGAACTTTAAGGTTTACCGGCTGCAAATTATGCTTGTTCCCCTTAATTTTAAAATGGCACTGCTTCATTTATTATAATTGTGAACAAATTATAAATAATTTATCCGATGACTACCCGCTCTAATACCCCTACTTTGAGAAAAGCGACTATCACCAAATCAAAGATTTGGGATATCTGCTTTTCTCAAAGTGGTAGTAAAGAGCGGTTACGTCCCTGGATAACGATTTCTAAGCATCAGATTTCATCTGATGCCAAGAACTCTGTTTATAAAATTAATAAATTTTCTTTAAAAAAATATATAATAGCATTAACACTATAGGAAATAACTGGTTAAAAGTCTATAGTGTAGACATAAAAATATAATAATGGGGGGACATATATAATGAAAATATCTTTGAAAAAAGCAACGACTGTTATTGTAGCATTTTTCATGCTGTTTTCTTCTTGTAATACGGCATTTTCTAATGAAACTGCCTATGCAGCAGATACAAATGTTACAAGCTGTAATGAGATTGGAAAGACCTATTATGGATTCCAACTTACTTCAGTGAAGGATATGCCAAAAGTTAATTCTACTGTTATGCAGTTTACTCATGTAAAAACAGGTGCAAAACTAATGTATCTTAAAAACGATGATACCCAGAGAGTTTTTGATATCAGTTTTCGCACCCCTACTTCAGACAACAGTGGTGTAAATCATATTATTGAACACTCAGTTCTTGATGGCTCCAAAAATTATCCTGTAAAATCTCCATTTCAGCAAATGCTTAAGAGCTCCTTGGGTTCTTTCATCAATGCCATGACAGGTGCTGATTATACTACATTTCCTGCAGCAAGTACGAATGAGCAGGATCTTAAAAACCTTATGGGAGTATATTTGGATGCAGTATTTCTCCCAAATGTTACTACTGATCCTAATATATTTAAGCAGGAAGGTTGGAGGTATGATCTACCATCTAAGGACTCAGCTCTTTCAATTAACGGTGTTGTGTACAATGAAATGAAGGGTGACTATTCAAATCCTCAGTGGCTTTTACGTAATGCAGTAAATCAATCACTGTTTCCTGATACTTCTTATAAGTGGGATTCAGGTGGAAATCCAGAGAATATTCCTTCTCTTACAAGAGATCAGTTAATTTCAACTTACAAGAAAAACTATACACCATCAAACAGCTACATATATTTATATGGTAAATTAGATATAGGACAATATCTTCAATATATTGATCAAAATTACTTAAGCAAATTTGGCAAAGTTAATGTAGATACTTCCGTTAAGGCCGAAAAATCATTGTCTAATATACCTGATAAAATAGCTTCTTATCCTGTTCCTAAAGATGGAGACACAAAAAAGAAAACTTATCTCTCTTTAAATTTTGTTACAGGCGATATAGGCGATAAGGAAACAAATACAGCATTAACATTTTTGAATTATTTACTTATGGGAACAGACAATGCTCCTCTTAAAAAAGCACTTACAGAAAAGGGTATTGCAGAAAATGTAAGTTCTTCATTTAGTATGAATGGTATTCAGCCAGTATTTTCAATTAATGCAACTAATTCTGATGAATCTTCAAAAGAAGTTTTTGAAAAAACTATTTTTGATACTCTAAAGAATATTTCAAAAAATGGATTTGATAAAGATTTTCTTAAATCTGCCCTTGAGTCCTATGACATAAGCGATCGATCTGAAAAACTTACAACACCTATGCTTGGTGGAAATGGTCTTGTATTATCCCAAACTGCATTGTCCACATGGGTATATGATAAAGATCCTACCATGTATTTTGATACAAGTGACATAATGGAAAAGATAAAGAAATCGGATTCCAATAAATATTTTACAAGTTTAATTGACAAGTACCTAATTTCAAACAACTATCACTCAATGGTTGTATTAAAGCCTGAAGCCGGTCTTGAAAGTAAAACTACTGAAGCTACGGCTAAAAAACTTGCAGATTATAAAAATCAAATAGGAGAATCAGGTGTTAATTCACTTTTAAAAGATACCCAGGATTTTAATGCATGGCAAAAAAGTGGAGATTCAAAAGAAGCACTGGAAACTTTACCAAAGCTTTCACTTAAGGATATTAAACCCGAATTACCAAATTTAAGCTATAAGGTTGAAAATCAATCAGGTATGAAAGTTCTTACCCATAATGCAGATTTAAATGGGCTTTCAAACATAAGTCTTTACTTTGATACATCAAAGGTTCCACAAGATAAATTACATTATTTGAGCCTACTTTCATCTTTGCTTGGAAATGTAGATACTAAGGAACATAGTTATGATCAGCTTTCAAATGAAATGCTGCAGTATGTAGGAAGTACTATTGGTTTTACACCTTCAGCGGTATCAAGCAATAAAGATCCCAATAACTATAGTCCTAAATTAACAGTATCTCTTTTAGCACCTGACGAGAATATTTCAAAGTCTCTTGATTTAACTGAAGAAATTATAAATGACAGCCAGTTTACAAATAAGCAGAGAATAAAACAAATTATTGAGCAAAATAAATCAGCCCTACAGGCAACTTTGACTTCAGGATCAGGTGCGGCTGCAATTATGCGAATGAGTTCCTATATGAGTGAAAGTGGAAGATACAGTGAAGAGCTTACAGGACTTTCCTATTATAAGTTCTTGCAAGACTTGGACAGCAACTTTGATTCAAAATGGGATGAGATCTCTAAAAACCTAAATGATATACGCAAACTTGCATTTAACAGAGATGATCTTATAGCAACTTACAGTGGAAATGAAAATACTTCTGAAACATTTAAAAATGAGTTAAGTAATATAAGTCCTAAAATTAATTCTCAGGTACTTCCACAGCAAAAATATACTTTTGCACAACCTGATAAAAATACAGCTTTTTCTTCCACAGCAAAAGTACAAACAATAATACAGGTTGGAGATTTTAAAAAAGCTGGCTATACCTATAGTGGAAAGATGATGGTACTGCAAAACGTATTAGATAACGGATATCTTTGGAATAAGGTAAGGACAACCGGCGGTGCCTATGGTGTCCAATCTGCATTATCACCTAATGGTGAAGTTATACTTGCATCAATGAGAGATCCAAACCTTAAAGAGACATTAGACGCCTTTCAAGGTACGGTAAACTACCTTAAAAACTTTCAGGCAACAGACAGCGAAATGACAAATTACATCATAGGAGCTATTAAAAGTTTTGTAAATTTAAAATCCAGCGGACCTCTCGAGGAAAGTTCTCTTTGTGATTCAATGTATCTTACAAATTCTTCTGTAAATGATCTTTTGAACTATGAGAAAGAGGCACTTTCAACTACACCAGATGATATAAGAAATTATGGAAATATGCTGGATCAAGTTCTAAAACAAAATATATACTTTGCAGAAGGTTCAGCAGATAAGATTGAACAAAACAAACAATTATTTAATGAGATTATAGATATGCAGAAATAAACTAAGGTGCCTGGCACCAAATTGGGTTGTAAATGTCCCTCTCGGTGCCTGCCACCAATTTATTCTATTCCAGTTTTTATATTTTTTATACAGGCTTTGTGTATCCCTTTTTCCTCCATGACCTTCACTGTTTTTTCATAGTCATAAGTAAATTCTACAATAGTACTTTTTATATCCTCGTCCGGTTCCATTATGAGATAAGTTCCATTAGGTCTGCCTATCTTAGGTTTTCCAATACTTCCATCATTTAAGAGAATTTTATCACCATATTTCTTCCTATAAGGAATATGAGTGTGAGCACATATTAGAACATCTTCTTCTAGCACATCCATTGCTTCTTCCGCTTCTTTGGAATTTTCTTTTAAATATTCATTTATGGATCTATTGCTTCCATGTACAAAATGAAATCTTTTATTTTTAAAATCAAGTACTATTTCTCCAGGAAGTGACTTTAAATAATCCCTGTTTTCCTCTGATAGTTCTTCTGCCGCCCAAGGCATACAAAATTTATTGACTTCATTGTCTCTTATGTAATTAAATTTTTTCTCAAGCACTGCTGCATCGTAGTTGCCAAGTATATTTAATATGTGCTTTTCTCTTACAAGCTGAATTACTTCATTAGGATAAGGTCCATATCCTACCAAGTCTCCAAGACATATTATAGTATCAATGCTTTTCTTTCCTATATCACAAAGTGCTGCTTTAAGTGCTTCCAGGTTTCCGTGTATATCGGAAATAACTGCTATCTTCATAGTTTATCTTTAGTGAGAGAGTGTATAATAAGTACCAAACTCCCACTAAAACTCACCTCTTTTCTTTTTATACTATTTTCTGTGTATAACATGTTAATAACTTTGTGAATATCTTTATATTGATTCAATTTTTGATAATTGCTCTCTTAATCTTTTATTTTCATCTTTAAGTTCTTCCATTTCAACTAACTGGATAATTAAGTTTTTCTTATCTTCTTTCAATTTCTTGATTTCTTCATACAATTGCTTTATCTTATCATCTTTAGCTTTTATTTTATCTTTTGGTGTAGCAACTATACTATCATCAGGAATACCTTTCTCAATAGCTCTAAGACTTAATATACGTTCTTTTAAAATATCATTATTATATAAAGTAGCCTTAGATACTCCTGCTTCCTCAGCTACTATTTTAAAGTTAATTTTCTTCGTTTTTGAACGCTTTAATTTATCTATTACTTTATTAACTTTGTCGATAGTTTCTTGATTCTTCTTTTCTGCAAATATTTTTAAACCTTCTGTATTTCTATTAAGCTTCTTTGCCATTCATTTGCACCTCCAAACTATCTACAAGTGGTTTTAAATACTTATATTTAACATATTGCCTTTCCCAAGAACGTTGTTGCCCTAACTCTTTATATCTTGTCATTTCTTTTTCCATAAGGTCTAATTCTTGTTTTAAGATAGGGTAGAATTTAACCTCGGTAATGTAGTTAGGACAGTTGTAGAAGAAACAACCATCACCATCAGAACAGTTACCCCTTCTAAAATCATACAGACATACTCCTGTCGGCAACGGATTAAAACTCATAGATTTAGATAAATTAGATATTATATCATCAATCTCTTGTTCTGTTTTACCACGAAACTGTTCATTAAGTTTAGACTTTATTTCCTTCGCTCTAAGTCCAGCAATTTTAGAATCTTTACCAAGTATCATATCCGAATATATTTCTTTAACTTCTTCTTCCTTTAAAGTAAGGTAATGTGAAGTCATTTCAATAGACACATGAGAAAATTGTTTCATAATGTGTGCTATAGGAACTTTTTGCTTTATAAGTTCTCTAACAAATGTTGCTCTGAATTGGTGGGATTTTAATGGATATAAGTTACCTTTACTATCTCTTATATCCCATCTTTCAATGAAATTAGGAAGTCTTCTCGAAGTCCATTTATTAACATTCAAAACTCTTATTCCTAAATTGTTTACTAAGAATAACTCCTTTAATCCACTTTTTTCTCTTAAATCTTTAGTATATTCTTCAAGTTCTACAATTGTATTTTTAACTAATTCATTAATAAATACCTTATGAATTATAGATTCACCTTTCTCAGTTTTACCAAGAGTAACTTCGATATAATCATATCCATCATTCGTTGTGTTCACACAACCTTGTCGAATAGATAATACCTCATTAATTCTAAGTCCAGTTTGACTTTGAATTATTAT
This sequence comes from Clostridium coskatii, assembly GCF_001675205.1. Taxonomy (NCBI): domain Bacteria; kingdom Bacillati; phylum Bacillota; class Clostridia; order Eubacteriales; family Clostridiaceae; genus Clostridium; species Clostridium coskatii. Next base: position 58,019 of record NZ_LROR01000037.1, read on the forward strand.
TCCTGCTTTAGTTAGAATATTTTTTTCTTGTGATGCGCATTGAAGTATTTTATCAAATATATCCTCTGGAATAGGTTTAGTTTTATTCTTTTTTAAACTCTTTTTTAAATCCCATAAATCATTAGAAGTAAAATCTACAAATATATTAGTTTTAGGTACATTCCAACCTTTTATTTGACCTATTTTAATAATTTCTTCAACAACTTTTGATGACATATAACCACTTTGATTAGCGACATTTTTATCTTCTTTAAGCCATAAAGAATAATTTAAAAATACTTCTTTAGTTATTTCATTAAAACTATAAATACCGTTTAAATCACAATATTCAATGAATAAAGGCAATGAACCATTTATATAATCCCTTATACTCTTAGGCTTAATTTGTCCTAATTTATAATAGGCATAAAGTTTCACAGTTAATTTCATATCTTCATTTTTAATAAAATTGAAGGTGATTTTCTTATAGTTATTCTTAGTTGTTTTAGCAGTTATAAAAGGTGATAAATCCCATACATCATCAGTAAACTTAGAATTACCAATAGTTATATTACTATAATCATTTTCAGTAGTTATTGGTTGAAAATTTAATTTAGTTATTGCCATCTTGCATTCCCTCCAATCTCTTTACAATCTCTTTTAGAATTTCAATGGTAGGGAGGAAATGCTCCGCATAATGGTCGCCATAGATATTTCCATCTAATTGACTTTCTAACTCTGCTAAATGATTTTTATGAGCCTGTAAATACTCTGGAGTAGTGATATATCTACTACAAGTGTAGCATTTTTGCCTTTTTAGCAATCTATCGCAAATCTTTCCATCACTACAAGGCTTTGTGCAATAACCATCTTCCATTCTTGCTCCTTTATCCTTGTTTTCTTTGAACCAAATTAAATCTTTTTTATCCGATATAACTGTTTCATCAACTTTGTTGATGTTACCGATAATACCTATATTCTTAAATACTTCGGCTCTTTCTTTATCTTTAACATCAGCGTAACTCTGTTTGGTAGTCATAGGAGAAGAATGTCCTAAAACTTCTTGTATAGCCTTTAAATCAGTTCCTTTGGATAGCATATCAGTAGCAAGTGTTCTTCTAAATTGGTGTGCTGTAAGGTTATAATATTCATCATTGGTATCTTTAATATCATTGTTCTTAATAAATTTATTTAACCAGAAGCTATAAGTCCTTTGATTTATAACATCAATTTCCCCAATTCTATTAGATATAGCATTTGCCTTTCTTATATCATGAACAAACAAATAGTCTTTAATACTATCACTAGCCCGTTCTCTTAAATTTTTTGTATGCTCTATCAACTTTTCAACTGCGATAGCACATTCATTAGGAATAGGCATTGGTTGGCGTTCTTTACGGTTTTTATGGTCATACCAAGTTAAAATATATCCACTAATTAAATGTGGCTTAATGCTATCGGTAGTTAATTTAAGCATATCTCCAATTCTCATTCCTGTTGATTGTAGAATGATTATTCCATATTTAATATATGGATTTTCTTCATTAACTAAGGATTTATTTATCTTTTCTAAAACTTCATCAGGAATAAAATCTATTTTAAGTTTTCTATTAATACCTACATATTCATTACCTGTAAATATCTCTACTTTAGGCACTTCATTAGGCATATATGATTGCCCCCAACGAATAATAGCCTTTACTTTATCTAAATGTATTTTTTGAGTTTGGTAAGAAAGTGGTTTATTAGTTTTATTTGATATATAAGTTTTAAGGAACGATATAAATAATTCAATATTATTATTAGTTAATTCCTTTAACGAACTTATATTATGAGCAATTAGAAAATCATTAAACAACTTAAAGCCACCATTATCTGAATACAATTTAGATAATGTCTTATTTCCTTCTTTATAATTTCTCCAAACATAAGCTTTAACTATATTTTTAATGCTATCGCTCTCGATATATGAAAAATCGAACCTAAACTTCTTTCCATACCATTGTGAATTGCTATCATTATCTATTAATTTCCACACATCACCATTAGGCATTTTACTTGCCATTTGCTCCACCTCCAATTAAAGAACTCTTATTCCAATATCTGCTTAAATTGTCTTCAAGGTACTGATTTGAAATATGAGTATATTGTTGAGTAGTAGTGATATGTTCATGCCCTAAAATTATCTTAACAACACTAATATCCATACCACTTTGGACTAAATCAGTTGCACAAGTATGCCTTAAATCATGAAAATTAAGGTTTATTCCAGTTTTCTTTTTAACTGTATTAAAAACTTCATAGGTTGCTCTATACGTTAAAGGCTTACCTAAATTTTGTTTTTGCTGTGATACAAAGATATAACTATGCTCTGTGTCAATATTATTTCTTTCTTCCATTATGAAATTATCTATTTCTTCAAGTAAAGCCATAGGAATATATAAGTTTCTTGTTTTACCTTTAGATTTTATATTTTCTAACATTCCAATTTCTTTGGAAGTGTCTGAATATGGTATATCCTCAATTTGAAGTTCTAATACTTCACCAATTCTCGCCCCTGTAAGGTACATTATTTTAAATATTAATTTATCTCTCCAAGTAGGCAAAGCATTTAAAAATGTTTCGGCATCATTATCTGATATTAATTTAAAAGTAGTTTTACTTTCTTTAACTTTGAATATTGATTGCTTAGTTTTGTTATTGCTTCTTGCGTGGTGTAGTAGGCTTTTAAACATATCAAATGGTCTATTTACTTCTTCCATTATGATAGGATTATTTATCTCTCTAACCATTCCACAATACTTATAGAAGTTATAAACAGTACTAAGCATTCTATTTATAGTTTTACCTGTACGCTTACTTTCTGCATATACACTAACTACGTTATAAGTACCATTAGGCTCTCTAAGATATTCTATAAACTCTCCTATAATATTAGGTGTTACTTCGTCATATTGATAAGTTTCTCTATTCAAAAACTCCCAATATATCTTTAAATCTGTCCCATTAGCCTTTATAGTATTAAATGCTCTATCCTTTTGTCTAAGGTATTTCAAGTAGTCATATACAGGCTTAACCAACCTCATACTATTATCTAACAGAACAACAATATCTTTTTCTTTATATCTTATCGTGTGTAATTCCACTTCTTCTGTTCCTCCATACTTATTTTATATGTCTAACAAGTTCATACTATCATTTTACCATTTATACTAAGTCTATATCAATGATAATATTACCTTATTAATATCTATATCAAGTATGGTACTCACTTACTCTTATACACTCTCTATCTATACTCTCTTATCCTTGTATAATACTACTATTTTATATAGTTATATTATTATTTACTACCTATACTATAATCACTAAAGATAACATAGTTTATCGTTCCTTTCTCTTTGGTGCCTGGCACTGAATGGGGTAATAAATATCCCTCTCGGTGCCAGGCACCTAGTGGGATAAATTTTTATATCTGTCACAAAATATACTGAGGTGATTTCATTGAAAAAAAGTTTTTTATCAAGTTTGATATTATGTTTTGTATTATCTACAAGTACAGTTCACGCACAATCGTCAACTTATACCGTAGTATCCGGAGATACCATGTGGAAAATTGCAGTAAAAAACCAAGTTGGAATAAGTGAGCTGATATCTGCCAATCCGCAGATTGCAAATCCTGCCATGATAATACCAGGACAGAAGATATCTATTCCAAATATAGATGTAAAAACAATGGAAAATCAAGTTATAAAGCTGGTAAACCAATCAAGAGTAAATGCAGGATTACAACCATTTACAGCAAATTGGGAACTATCAAGAGTAGCCAGATACAAATCTCAAGACATGGCTAACAAAGGATATTTTGATCATACATCTCCTACCTATGGTTCACCTTTTACCATGATGCAAAACTTCGGCATAAAATTTACTGCTGCTGGCGAAAATATTGCCATGGGACAAAGAACTGCACAGGAGGTAATGAATTCCTGGATGAACTCTCCAGGACATAGAGCCAACATTTTAAATCCAAGTTTCAATCAAATAGGAGTTGGTCTCGCTAAAAATTCTAATGGAACGTGCTACTGGACCCAACAATTTATAAAGTCCTATTAAGCAATAGATGCCTGTCACCGCATTGGAACATTTTTATTCCACTCGGTGACAGGTACCAAAGCAAAAAGGAGGTTACACCCTCCTAAATTCACATAATTATTTAATCGATCTTCTATTTTGGATTAGTTCTCCAACTCCATTAACTGTCCCTTCTACATGTGCTACTTTATGAGTTAAATTATCCATCTCAGCTTTTCTTACATTATTGCTGTGTTCTATTGCTTTTACTACATTATATATCTCATCTTGTCTTTTTTCCATGTTGTCAAGTCTTTTTTCTATGTTATCAAACCTTAGGTCAATATTATCTAATTTTTGCAAAACAAGTTGAAATATCTGATTTGTTTCCTTATCCAAATTTTTCTCACCGCCAATAAAGATATTGTTTTTATATTATAGCACCTATAATTCCATATTTCAATCTCTAAAATATGAAATAAAATTTTCATCAGGTATTTGCTAGAAAAAAGAGAATATCCTCGAAGGATACCCTCTATATTGATTTGACTATTTAATTTTTCAACCAGAGTAGGACCTGACTATTTTTATGACTCAAAGATATTTTAAGATATGTTAGTACAATTTCATCCGTTCATATTTAAATAGGAAAAGGAAGGTTGTACTTCCCTTCCTCTCCTCTATTTTTATATTTACATATTTTCCTAGCGGTCTGACCCCTTTGCGAGGAATGTCTTCCGAGCTTTCTAAAAACTATTTTACTGTAATAGTATAAGTAGTTATTAATGTTCCTCCTGATGTGAAAACTTTTAATACATCACCAGTAACAACATCAATAGTAGCAGCAGGTGAAGCAATTTCAGTTGTTCCATCCGTCCCATAAACTTTAACTGTATTTCCTACAGTAGTAGGAGTTACTCCTGTTTTAAAGTTTGCTACTGCAGGATCTGTAATTTGTCCAACAAGTTGCATTAATTATTAATGTGCTGTTATAGTTACACCCTTCAAATCGTCGTCTGTAGGTACATAGTAAGTATAATCTCCATTTCCATCCTTAGGTGTAGAAATCTTAGAAGATGTCTTAGGAGTAATCTTAAGAGTACTTCCAGGTGTATTAGCACTTATAAATTTATCATATCCACTGTGATTGTTAATCTTGTCAAATACAAATGTAACAACTCCATTAGCTGCATTGCTAGTATCAACATCATCAGCATCAATTGTAGTTCCACCTATGCTAAATGTAAAATCTGAAGGCTGAACACTACTAGCTTCAATTGGAGTATCAAATTGAACAGAAACATCAACCTTTGAATTAGTTGAGTCTATTGCTGCACTCCAATCAGTTACAGTGCCACCATTCTTTGTTATAACTGTTCTTGGAGCTGCATCATAAAAATATGGAGTTACAGTTCCTCCAGTTGTAACTGGTGCACCTGTTACATCTTTTACAGTACCATCATTAGTAATAGTTAATGGTGCATTCTCACCCAACTTCTTAATTGTATTGATTTTTGTAAATTTTGTAGGGTCTGTAAAATCTGTTGTACCATTATTTGTATCATCATTGTTGCTCTTAAAAGTAAGAGTTACTTTGTTTCCATCAACATAAGCAGAATCTGCTGCCTGTCCGCCTAATTGGAACTTGGAAGCATCCATTGTATCTGCATCAACTGGAGTATTAAAGCTTACATCAGCTTTCAAGTCATCATTAACATAGTAAACTTTTAATGAATTAGCTTTTACTGTTGCTCCAGTACCTGGTGCCTGTACATCACCACCATAACTTCCAACTTCAAGTGTATTACCATTAGCATCTTTAACTCCTGGTGCATATAAAGCTGTTACCTGATTATCTGTTGAAGTTATTTTAGAATTAACTCCTGCTCCTACATTACCATTAGTAGTGTAATAATAAGTATATGAAGTAGGTAATTTAATAGTTACACTCTTATTATCTGAACTTGGTGAAATATCAGCACCGCTTGGAAGTGTTTTTGTATCTCCCTTAACATTTTTAAATTGGTAGCTTGAAATATTATTAAGGGTACTTGAATCCATTGCCTTATTAAATACTAAAGTGATCTTTCTGCCTAAATTATCTGTATCATTTACTCCATAAACTCCTGTTACTTCAGCATTTACATCAGAAGATCCATCAAATGTCTTAGTATAATCGTCCATTACATTTGGAGTAGTTGCAGTATCTTCTATATTTTTAATTGTTATAGTATACTGAGCATCAGTTAACTTTGTGTTCAAATGTATATCAACTACATCTGTTGTAGTAGGTATTGTTGTCTTACCTGGAACAGTAATTCCATTTGTAGAAGGTATTTCTGATGTTATATCAGTACCATCACCATCTTTTAATTTATAGTTGGATACATTAGTTGCATAAGATGCGTCTACATCTTTGCTGTATTTAACTCTTATTGTAGTATCATCAAGAGCAGATACTGAATTTACTGTAGGTTTAGTAGTGTCTTCATCTAAAGTAAATGCTTGATTAGTATCTTCAGCTACCTTATTTCCATAAGCATCTTCTACTTTATCGCTAATATATATTGTATTTGAATTCTTGTTAAGTAAACCACTTACTCCAGTTATTTTTACCTGTGTATCTCCCTGTTTTAATTCAGGTGCATTAGAAATAACAGTACCATTTATCTTAAAATTACCAGCTTCAGTTGCTGTTTTAGAATCCATTGGTCTATCAAAATTAACAAATACTTTTCCGCTGTCTTCAGCTTTTATGCTTGTAATCTTAGGTGCAGAAGAAAGTGTATCTACTGTAAAGTTCTGAGTTGTATCTGCTATTGGGAAACCAGCAGCATCTGACAAAACATAATCATCAGCATCAGAAACTTTTAAAGTATTATTTCCAGTTGGAAGAGCTGTATCAAAGTACACTTCTACTTCATCTGTATAATAATATCCAGCTTCAGTTGATGCTTTAAGTGAATCATCCAATGCTGAATATTCAAGTGAAGTGTCACTATTAAGATCATAGTTGATTCCAAAAGAAGATAAATTCTTATCATTTATCTTAAGTTTGGATGCTATTTGCTGAAGTGCTTCTCTCTGATTTGCAGCCTTTACCTTTATAGGTTTAGAAAATACAACATCCAATTTATTATTTCCTCTTGCTGATACTGAACTCAATGTAGGAGCAGTAGTATCAGCGAAAGTTATAGTCTGTGTAAGTTCTGGAACACTATTTGATTTATCAGCAGTAAGTATTCCCTTCTTAACTGTTACATCTACACTATCATTCTGTTTTTCTTTTTTTGCAAGAGTTATTAATACACTCTTGTTATCACTCTGTAGTGTTGCTTTAGCATCAGTATCACTAGGAGTAGTGCTCTGAACACCTTGAGCAGTAAGTGTTGATCCATCTACTTTGTAGTTTGTTACATCTTCTGCTGTATCTTGATCAACTTCCTGATTGAATACAACTTTTATCTGATTTAATCCAATAGAGCTTATAGATGAAACTTCTGGATCAGTATTTGATGTCTGTCCTGTAATTTCGCTGATTATTGAATCAGGAACAACACTTGTTCCACCTATTACATCTATTTCTTTTGCATTTTCACTCTTAATATAAGCTACAGCATTATTAGTTGCATTTGTACCATCTTTATCAACTAATACTAATGGTGCAGTGTATTTTCCAGCTACTGCGGAAGCAACTAATGCATCTGCATAAAGATTATCTGGATCTGCTGCGCTTGCGTTTGCTACATATAATTTATCTGCCTTTAAATCACTGCTGAATGCCTTTAATACAGCTAAGTTAGTGTCAAATCTGCTTGATCCACCGTTTACTCTAGTTGCTGTTGATCCAAAAGCATTCTTTATTGCATCGCTTATAACATTTGCAGTTCCAACAATTGTAGCTGTTGACTTATTGTCTTTTACAAAATCAATTGCTCCTTGAGATGAAGCTTGATCATTATTTGCTAATAATAAGATTTGTCCCTTTGCTGCTGCTACTGGTGCTACAGAAAGTGCATCTGCAAATCCTTGTCCACCAACTACCATAACGTTGCTAGGGCTAACTCCTAATGTAACTAATTGTTTAGCTACTGCTATGTTAGTTTCATATCTGTTTTGTCCACCTAACTCTGTTAAAGTATAGTTAGCTTTAAGACCATCTCTTATGCTCTGTGAAATTGAAGCAGTTCCTCCAATAACATATACATTTTTTGGTTTTAATGTGTTTAATGCACTTTGTGCATCTGAGCTAAGTGTGTCTGATGTAGTTAAAAGTATAGGTGCATTTAATTTTTTAGCTAATGCTGAAGCACTTACTGCATCTGCATATCCTTCACCTGATACTAATACAACGCTGTCTGAAGTTGTCCAGTTTGTTGTAGCAACCTTTGCAGCTGTTGCATATCTGTCTCCACCACTTACCCTTGTTGGCTGTACTTGTGATGCAGCTTTAACAGGACCTGCTGATAAAGCTGTAGTTAACACTAAGGACATAAGTGTAGCACTTGCAAGTGCCTTTGTACTTTTCTTACTCATATTGTAATACCCTCCTCGATTAAGTGAATTTTAATTAAAATTCTTTATATATATATATATATTTTAAATATATACTTTCTTAAAATGTATTCCCGTGCGGCTAAGTGTTATTTAAGTAATTTTTACAATTATGTATGCATTCTTCTAAAATCCCATTCCTTTACACTTATACTGCTTGGTCAACATTTATGAAACAGACCTTATTATACCACATATAAACTACACATTCTACTAATTTTGTGCAATCTTACGCTATTTTTCATAAAATTTTAATACTTATATAACAATAGTAACAAATTCATCCTCTATTATATCATAATAAATCCATAATTTCTACGGCTTACATCTTATGATAAAGGATTTATGAATTACTATTAATAAGATATGATTCAATTATACAACATCATTTCTAGTTTTTCCATACTTTATGTCGTAGTAATTTACGGCTATATGGGAAATATATTCCTATTATATGTCTGGAAATTAATAATCTCGTTTAATTATACTTCTAGCACTTATATATTATTCTACACAATCTATAAAAATCCTTTTTTTCAATTCATAACTTACAATTCACAGTTCACAACTTTTTTGGGTAAAAATTTCTAAAAAGTTCAAACTTCAGATTATACTCAAATATAGTCAAGTACCACCAGCTAAGCTGGTGGCTTGATTAAGCCCTATAAGGGCATGGTACTGGCAAGCGCTACTCGCGCCCTGAATAGACCGCCAATCGCAAAACATTTCCAGCAACCACCCTTGGTGGCTGTTTATTTTCTTCTTTTTACTTGCTCACCTGTAAACGGATCTATATATTCCTTTATACTTATTTGTTCTGCAATTTGGTCTTCTTGTAATTGATTTTGTATATACTTTGTTATTGCTGTTTTATTTCTTCCAACTGTATCTACATAATAACCTCTACACCAAAAATGACGATTTCCATATTTATATTTTAAATTTGCAAATCTATCAAATATCATTAAGCTACTTTTTCCTTTAAGTATTCCCATAAACTTTGATACACTCATTTTGGGTGGTATTGTTACAAGCATATGTATATGATCTATACATGCATTTGCTTCTATTATCTCTACATTATTTCTTATACATATCTCTCTTAATATTTTTCCTATTTGTACTTTATATTTGCCATAGTTAGTGTAAAGTTTTTTACACTATTTTTTAAAAATATTCTTTATATATCAAGGGTTACAAAGTTTTTTTAAATAAAAAAACAATGGCCCCCTAATTTCATGTTATAATTGAATATCCAACCAAACAAAAATCACATGAAAGGGTGTCATTGTCTTGGATTCAATTATAACTTATTTATTCTTATATAATCAACATCTTTTGAAAGTAATTTCTCAATTACTTTTATTTATTGCTAAATATATTCCTCTTAAGCAGTGGGCTTATGAGGATTCACATATTCGTTTTGAAAAGGTAGATTATAAACTTCTTTTAGCGTATTACAAACATAAATACAATAAGCTAACTAAGCCCGTTCAAAGGCGTAACGGAAAGTCTATCCCTAAAAATATTAAGTGCCCAAGATGCGGTGCCCCTCACCATTATATCTACGATAACAACGGTAATAGAGGTCAGTTTCAGTGCAAGGTTTGCGGTCAAAATTTCAACGAAAGCAATTATGCTGCAAAACCTATAGTGTTTGTGTGCCCCTATTGCGGACAAACTCTTTCGCCAAAAAAAGATCGAAAGCATTTTCGCATACATAAATGTGTTAATCCAAAGTGCTCTTACTATCTCAGTAACCTTGCTAAACTGCCTAAAAACTTAAATGCTGCTGATAAACACAAGTACAAGCTTCACTACATCTATCGTGAATTCACAGTAGATTTTTTTAAGATGGACTTACATGGACTTCCTAAAAGTGCTATTAACTTTAAGTATAAGAAGTTCAATGCCTATATCATGGGATTATGCCTTACTTATCACGTAAATCTTAAGTTATCTACCAGGCAAACTGCCCATGCTTTATCAGAAGTACATGGCATAAAGATTTCACATACAATGATTGCTAATTATGCTATGACTGCTGCCGCAGTTATTAAACCTTTTACAGATACTTTTGACTATAAACCTTCTAAAATTCTTTCTGCTGATGAAACTTATATCAAGGTTAAAGGCATAAAACACTACGTTTGGATTGTCATGGATGCCTGTAAAAAGTCTATTCTTGGTTACCAGGTGTCTGATACTCGTGCTGTAGGACCTTGTATTCTAGCTATGCGTATGGCTTTTGAAAAGTTCAAAGAATTTCCTAATAAAGCCCTAAAGTTTATTGCAGATGGTTACAGCGCTTACCCTCTTGCCAGCCAGCAATGCAAACTCATGAATGGCTGGGATTTTGATGTTACTCAAGTTATTGGACTTACTAATGATGATGCTGTATCCACTGAATTCCGTTGGGTAAAGCAAATTGTAGAACGGCTTAACCGCACCTTCAAGTCTTCCTACCGTGTTACTGGTGGTTATGGAAGTGAAAATGGTGCTCTTTATGGCGTTTCTCTTTGGGTTGCCTATTATAATTTTCTACGACCCCATCCTTATAACTACTGGAATCCACTAAATGAGTTAGACATTTTAAGTCATGCAGACAACATGCCTGCCAAGTGGCAGCTTCTTATTTACCTTGGACAACAAACCATTCTAAATATGCAGGAAAATCCAGTGGCTTAACTACTATCTGTTTTTAGATTTTTGAGCTAGAGGTAAATACTTAGCCACCCTTCGGGCTTGCCCTTGATGGCGTTATAAATAAATGCTAAAATGCTGTGAACAAGACGGTGAACTCTATCTGTTTTTGAGTTTCTTCGCCGTCGGTTGCAATTTTAGAGCATTTATTTATCATGCAGTCAAGGGTGGCGGTTCTAACAATCAAACCTTATTTTAGGAAAAATTCACAACCACCTAAGCTCTTATGGACATATTTTTTAGAGTTATTTTTTTCATAGCTCACTTTACACTATCTTGCCATATATTATTTGCCTTCTATATTTTGGTGCAAACACTATATGATATTGACACCTCCATTTTGTATGTGATAAGCTTGCTATGTCGTTTCCCATAACGACACCTCCCTATGATATTTTAATTTTTGCGATTGTCAGTCGTTCAAATTATATCATAGGGGGTTTTTATTGTTCAGAGCTTAAGCCCTTTTATCCACCGGCATTACCGGTGGTTTTCTTGACAACTAAATATAGTCATTTACTATACAAATGACTATATTTATGAGAAAATGACTATATTAAAGATATGATTATTAATAGATTAAAAGGGAGAAAATTATAATGAATTTTGATATATATATTGTAAGAGAACTTATAAAAAATTCTAAAATACAATGGCGTGGACATATACTTATGCGAATGCATCAAAGAAAAATAAAAATAAAGGATGTAATATATATGAATTGTGTTTTATGTAAGTCAAATTTAGTTCAAGGCAAAGTTAATCATATTGTAGACTTGGATGGACATATTATTATAATTAAAGGAGTCCCAGCAAACATTTGTAAACAATGTGGAGAATATTTTATTGAAAATGATATAGCATTGAAATTAGAAAAAATAGTTGAAGAAGTTATGAAAAATAAAGTTGAAATATTCGTTGTAAACTATTCTGAAGTAGCAGCTTAAAAAGTTTAAAGTGACCAAATAAAGAATTAACTATTAATTCTTAACTAAAAAAAGAGCCCAAAGGCTCTTTTTTACTCTATTCCTATGATTTGCAAATCATCAGTACTTTGAAGGGTATTTTGTATGTCCTGGGAAACAACATCTGTTCCACCAACTATTACTACATTTGAGTTATCCTTAGCATTTGCAAATATGTAACTGTTAGCATCTATTACCTGTGCCTGTCCTGCTCCTAAACCTGTTAAAACAACCGGTGAACCAGTTTTTGCTGCTGCAGCTGATGCTACAAGTGCATCTGCAAATTGATCTTCTGCCGCTCCACCTGCTGCTACATATATAGTACTAAAATCCAAACCACCATTGTTTTTAAAGTAATTTAAAACGGCTAAGTTTGTAGCAAATCTATTGGCACAATCTGCATCACTTGTAACTTTAGTTCCACTTACGGAAGCTACTACATCTTGTGGTAAAACTCCACTTCCGCCTACTGCTTGTATAGTTAATCCTTTGGAAGTTATTACATCTTTAACTACAGGTGCTACTTGAGTTTTAGATGCAAATAATACAGGATATCCCTTTTGAGCTGCAATTGAAGCTACTGAAAGTGAATCTGCATATCCATCCTGTCCATTTACAAGTACTGCATTTTTCTGATTGCTCATGCTAAGAACTTTTTGGGCAACTTCTGCATTAGTTCCCATTCTAGTACTGTCTGTAACACCAGCTATACGTTCTACATCATATTTATCTTTTAAAGTATTCTCTACATCTGTAGATACAACTCCCGTACCGCCAACTATATATACTTTTGTTGCTCCCAAACTACTTATAGTTGAAGCAACTTCAGATTCCAAAGCATCTCCATGAGTTAAAAGTATTGGGGCATTAAGCTGTTTTGCCAAAGGCGTAGCACTTACTGCATCCGCATATCCGTATCCATTTACCAATATTACATTTTGAGATTTACTAAACAAATCTAAAGCTACTTGATTAGCTGTGCCTATTCTTCCTCCAGCCCCACCATCTGTTCTTTTTACTGTAGCAGCTTGTACATTTGCAGCTCCTAAAGTGACTGATAGTACAAGGGCAGTCAATATAGGGCTTAAAAACCTTCTCTTTTTCAACATTAGTTTACCTCTCCTTCAATTAATTATTAACATATATAAATTAATTATATAACAATAGCAGCTTTTTTTATAGACAATATAAAATTTTTTGGTAAATATATTACTATTCCGAAATACTGGTAACTTTTTAGTACCTTTTTAAATACACTAATATTGTAAGCAAAATATACGAGGTGAAATCATGGCATTTTCATATAGAGAGCTACTGGCTAGGATTATAAAATGTGAAGCAGGCGGTGAAGGGGAAAATGGTATGAAAGCAGTGGCAACTAGCATTATGAATAGAGTTAGAGTACCCTATGGGGAATATCAAAGAATAGGTCAAGGTGACCTTAGAAAAGTACTTTATCAAAAAGGACAATTTGACTGTATGCGTACTGAACTAGGGGGCGTTCCCAATCCTCAAAATATCTGGTCAATGGTGCCTGAACAAATACACTATGACATAGCAGACTGGGCACTTGCAGGTAACAGATTATTTACTGTAGGCTACTCTCTCTGGTACTTCAATCCCTTTGCCCCATGTCCGTGGATTTTTCCCTCCACTGGCACAGGAAGTTTTCAAGTGAAAGTAGTACAGCACTGCTTTTACAATCCAACAGAACTATATGCTAAAACTTGATTATTAATAAATATGGAGGTATTTTAATGATTTCAAATTATCCCAATTACTTTAGGACTATGCCCATGACTCCTGAACCTGAACCAGAAATGCCTGAATTTGACTCCAGTGATGAAATCCGTCAAACGCCAATGCCATCTCCTCCACCAATGCCAACTCCTTCTCCTTTTGAAATGGCTCCAGGTTCTCCAGTGCAGCAGGATATAAATTACACTCAAGGTTACTTAAGAACCCAAATAGGTAAAAGAGTTAGGGTAACTTACCTTTTGGGTACAGTAGCACTCCAGGATCGTACTGGGGTATTGGAAAATGTAGGAATTAGCTATATAATACTAAGAAATGAAGAGACAAACACAAAAGAGCTGTCAGATATATATTCTATAAAATTTGTTGTCATTTTCGACTAGCTTATTCAATGCACAGTTCACAATGCACAATTTTTTAGTCGTAAAAAATAAAGAGTTCCTTTCAGGATCTCTTTATTTTTCATCATCAATTTCTTCTATTTCAAATTTATCGAATTCAAATTCATCTATAAAATTATCAGAATTAAAAGATGTCTTACTCCTTCTATTATATTCTTCCAAGTTAGCAGGAAGCCAATAAGGCTTTTCAATGTCAAATTTCCTGCACAATTTCAGAATACAACTTTTTAAATTTTCCTGATAATTTTCTCCGCCCTCTAATACAACTACTCCATCTTTTACTATTTTATTGTGCTTAACTAACTTTCCCCATATTTTCAGCATTTGACACACCCTTTATCAATTCACAATTTACAATGCACAGTTCACAATTGACAATTTTTTTAATTTTCGTCTTTCAGTTATTAACTATTTCTTTCATAAGATTCTATAAATGAATGTTTTTCTCCATCTTTTTCCCAGCCTAATATAGAATCTATATTTACATTTTCAGTGGCATGGAAAATTAATTTATCTATATCCTTATTAAAATCCTTTTTCAACTTCTTTATCATATCCTTAATTTCATAACGCTTGTTTCCTATTCTCTTTGCTGCAACCATACAGGCACAATTGAGAGGCCATATACCACTTGATTGTATGAAACGCTCAATGTAAGATTCTTCTACATAATAAAGAGGTCTTATAAGTTCTATTCCTTCATAATTTTGAGATCTTAGCTTTGGCATCATGGTTTTAAAGCTTCCCGAATAGAATATATTTAAAAGAGTTGTTTCTATAACATCATTAAAGTGATGCCCAAGTGCAAGCTTATTGCAGCCAAGTTCTTTTGCTTTAGAATACAGTGCACCCCTGCGCATTTTTGCACACATATAACAAGGATAATCTTTTGCAATATTATCTACTACATTAAATATACCGGACTCAAAAATGTGCACTGGAATATTTAGATACTCACAATTACTGACTAAAAGCTTTTTTATATCTTTATGATATCCTGGGTCCATAGCAATAAATTCTAATTCAAAATTTACTTTCCAATGTTTTTGAAGCTCCTGAAACAATTTAGCCATAGTCAAGCTGTCTTTTCCACCAGACACTGCTACTGCAACTTTATCTCCTTCTTCTACCAGTTTAAACTCACTTATTGCCCTTACAAATTTAGACCATATATGCTTTCTATATCTTTTTGTAATACTATGTTCTATCTCCTTTAAGGGCTTTCTTTCATTAAAAGGAACTAATATGTCACATCCAGTTCCTGCAATTTCATCCATACTATCACCGCCTTTTTTACCACAACAATTATAACATTTATAATTTGTAAAATAAACATTTCTATAGTGTGGAATCAAAAGCTGCCCTATTAAATTTTAGGACATATATCTGAAAACTCTATACTGAGCTGTTCATCCATATTTTCACTGTAAATTATTTTATTGAGTTTTTCTTCTATAACTTTAACAGGAAGCTTTACAGTAAATGTACTTCCCTGTCCTACAGCACTTTTTACGCTAACTTTACCTCCGTGCATCTCAGCAAGACATTTTACAAGATAAAGTCCTATGCCGTTTCCCACTTTGCCATTTATGGGTGATTTATCACACTGCTTGAATTTCTCAAATATAAATTTAAACTTATCCTCAGGTATTCCTATACCTGTATCTTTGACACTTATATATACATTATCGTCTTTGTCTTCAATCCCTATACATATTGTACCTTTTTCAGGTGTAAATTTAATTGCATTTGAAAGTAAATTTAGAATAATTCTCTCTATTTTATTGTAATCTAAAGCCATAATCTTCTCTTCTACATTGGTATCAAAAATCAAATTTATGCCTTTGCCTTTAGCATAAGGAATTAAAGATAAAGTAATATCTTCAACAAAACTTACAATATTTCTGTTGTGCAACTCCAATTTGGCAAATCCTGAATCCAATTTGTTTAAATCCTGTAAATTATTTATAAGCCGCATAAGTCTATAACAATTTTGCTTGATTATTTTAAGATACTGACCCTGCTTCTCTAAAGTTCCTTCATTTTTATATTCCGTACACAATGACATTACCTGTGCTGCAGAAAAAATAACATTTAAAGGTGTCTTAAGCTCATGAAATAGGCCATATATAAACTGTAAAATTTTTTTATTAAGTTCCTGACTTTCATTTAATTTCTCACTATTTTTTTTTGCATAACTTTTAAGTTCTTCTATTTCTCTTTCCAGACTTAGAGTATAATTCATCATAATTAAATTTTTTAGCTCATTTTCACTAATTCCATCGTCTTCATTAACATTCTTCATAAATCTCACACCCATTTCCATATCATTAATAATTACATTTTATTACACTAACTTTGTTAAATGTATATATAAATTATATTAACAATTATTGCACTATATGAACGTTTATGAGAAACTATCTTTAATAGTAGTGGAAAAAATACCATTTATGCTAATTATATCACCTATAAAATTAAAAAGAAACATCCTAAGTGGAAATTTTATGTAATTTTTTAATTTTTATGTATTAATTTTACAAAACATAATTAACTATTTATCAAGTGATTCTTCGGATAAATAAAATCAGCTCCACCTCTTTTGAAGTAGAACTGACTTACTTTTACATTTAAATTTTAAATTTCTGAACTAATTCGTTTAAATTCTGAGCTATTTCTGCTTGATTTTGTGCTGTAATAGCTATCTGATTTACAGCTTTTACATTTTCCCCAATGCTCTGCTGTATAGAATTTGAACTTTCTGAAGATTTTTGTGCACTAGATGCTACACTTTGTGTTGTTTCATTTACTTGCCCTATAATAGCAGTAAGTTGTTCTGACATAGCAGCTATTTCTTCTGACATCTTACTTACAAATTCAGAATCATCATAATATCGCTTTCCCATATCACCAAATGCTTTAAATTCTGGATTTACCTTTTCATTGATAAATGCCAATACCTGCTGGCCACTTGCAGAAAGATTTTTAAATGCATCCTGTACTTTTACAATAGTCTCTTGAATTCCTGCAACTGATTCCGCAGATTGTTCTGCAAGTTCTCTTACTTCTTCTGCCACTACTGCAAAACCTTTCCCATGCTCACCTGCGCTGGCTGCCTCTATAGCTGCATTAAGTGCAAGTAAATTGGTTTGATCCGCTATTCCTGCAATAGTTTCTGCCATTTCTCTTATTTCTTCTACTACTTTTCCATCTTCAATAGCTTTTACCATATTTTCTCTCTTTTGCTTATATAATTCCTGTGTTGTTTCTATAGCTGTTTTTCCTTTACTTTGTACAGCAACAGCATTTTTTTTGGATTCATTTGCTTTACTACTTCCATCTACAGCTTTTGCAGACAATTCATTTACACTTGAATCTACTTCTTCTACAGATGCAGTTATCTCTTCAAACGCCGCACTTGTTTCCTCTACATTGCTTACTACAACTTTCACTGAATTATCCATATCTTCAGACTTTGCTGAAAGCTCTTCTGCAGTTGCAGATAATTCTTCACTAGAACTGCTCATTTCATCAGAGCTTGCCATAATTGTTCTAATTAAATCAGTTATATTCTTTTGCCCTTTGTTAAGTGCTAAGGCAGCTTCTCCTAATTCATCTTTTCTGGACATTTCTATAGGTGAAGAAAAATCAAATTCAGCAAATTCATTTGCAAATTTTTTAATTTTTAAAATTGGAGTATTAATATCCTTTGCAACAATAAATCCAAGTAAAACAGAACAAACTATACTTATAATAATTCCGCCAACCATCATGCTAAAAGAAGCTTTGTACTGATTCATACTGTCTTTATAATCGGCTTCAGCGGTTTTCATATTTAAATTTATATCTTTATCGAGTACTGTAACCATTTTTACTCTATAAGCTTCTGACTTAGCAAATTGCTCTTTTGCGACTTCATAATTTCCCTGCTGAACTAAACTAATAACATTTTCACGGGAATTTCTCCAACTTTCTAAATTTTGTTCAAATTGTGCAAACAGCTGCTTATCTTCAGAAGTCTTGATAGTAGCTTTATAATCTGATATTAGTTTATTATTTTTATCTTTTAAACTACTAATTTCATTTGTTATAGCTTTTAAGTCACTCTTATTTGCAGGATCAGTAGTTATAAGCATATCTCCTCTAATTGCCATTACATTCGTCTTTAATTGTTGAAGATTGTTTGTCCCCTTCAAATCTACATTATATATATTATCTAAGTTTCCATTTATTTTTCCCATCTTGATAATAGATATCATTCCCAGTATACCTGCAAGCAGTGATACAATGATAAATGATGTTAACAATTTTTTTAAAATTTTTATGTTTGAAAACCATTTCATATAATAATCCTCCCATCTATATGTATAAGTACTAATATTATTTATCTAATTATATCATAATATATCGAAATTTTTGCACTAAGTTTTTATTAAAATAAAGGGGCTATACCTGCTTTGTTTCCTTTATTTCATATTAATTGTACACTTCTTAATTTTAACCATTTAACTTGCAAATAAAATAGCCTACGGCTACTTTATTTGTAAGTAGCCGTAGGCTCTTCTATTTGTTAACTCAACTTTCGCAGTTTAAAAATATTGCGAAACAATATTTTTAAAGAACAAAGTTCAAAGTTCAAATATCAAATAAGGATAATTTTCTTCCTAACGTCAGAAAATATTAAAATTATAGATTTCCTGAGGTACGAGGGAAATCATCTTTATCTGTTCTTTGTTATTTGAACTTTGTTATTTTCAAAAGCTTTGCTTCGCAAAGTTTTTATATTAAGTCAAAATTTTATATACGTGAAAGTTGTTACTTACTATTTAATTTGCGAAAAGCTTGTGGTTCCTCTTTTTGAACAACGCTGTGAAATCTTCCATAAGTAAAGTACACCACTATACCTATAACAAGCCATACGCAAAATCCTATCCAGGTTATTGCACGCATAGATACCAAAAGGGCCAAACAACACAATATAGTTACTATAGGCGTAAAGGGTACTCCCGGGCATTTAAATCTTCTTTCAATTTCTGGCATAGCTTTTCTAAGATATATAACTCCAGCAGACACAACCATAAAGCTCAATAATGTACCTATACTTACAAATTCCATAATAATATCAAGAGGTAAAAATCCTGCTATAGCAGCAGCTATACTGCCTGCTATTATTGTAGCAATGTATGGAGTTTTATGGGTTTTGTGTATCTTGCAAAAAGCCTTAGGAATTAACCCATCTCTAGACATAACCATAAATACCCTAACTTGTCCATATAAAACAGCAATCATGGTGGAAATCATTCCAAGAATAGCCCCAACTCCTACAAGAGCTGATCCCCAGTTTATTCCAATTCTTTGGAGTGCAGCAGGCAGGGCATTTTCTGAAATTATCTCTTTATAAGGTACAATTCCCGTAAGCACCGCTGCTACTGAAACATAAAGGAAACAAACAACTATAAGGCATAGTATAATTCCCCTTGATACACCTTTTTTAGGATCTTCTGCTTCTTCTGCAGATGTAGCAATTGCATCAAATCCTAAAAAAGAGAAAAATACTGTACTTGCTCCTGTAAAAACACCCTTCCAACTATAAGGCATGAAAGGTTTATAATTAGCTATATGTATGTGTGATAATCCTAAAACTATAAAAAGAAGTATTATAAATATTTTCACACCAACAATAATATCATTTACTTTTGCACTTTCACTCATTCCATAACATAGAAGCCCTGTTAAAATTAATATTATAAGAACAGCCGGCAGATCTATTATCCCACCTTTAGATGGAGATGCACTAATTGCCTGGGGAAGTGTAATTCCCACAGATTGCAAAATTCCTCTAAATGTTCCAGACCATCCAGATGCAACTGCACTAGCTGCAACTGAATATTCAGCAGTTAAACACCATCCAATAATCATTGCCACAAATTCTCCAAATGCTATATAAGCATAAGAATAGGTACTTCCTGCTACTGGGAACATAGTTACAAGTTCACAGTAACACAGGCCGCATAGACAAGCCACTATACCAGCTAAAATAAATGAAAGTATAATTGCAGGGCCAGCTGCATGAGCTCCTTCTCCAGTTGCTACAAAAATTCCAACTCCGACAACAGCTCCAATTCCGAGTGCTGCTATATCCCTTGCTTTAAGATTTCTCTTTAAATCTGTTTTTTTTACACTATCCATCAATTGATCAATGGGTTTCTTTTTAAAAATATTCATAAGTTTCCTCATCCTTGTGCATTTAAAATGCAATATAAATAGGTATTAAAATTTAATTATGCGCTATGGGAACTTTCGTCCAAATTTTCATTTTGAACAACACTATGGGTTCTTCCATAAATAAAGTAAAACACTATACCTATAGCAAGCCATACACAAAATCCTATCCAGGTTATTGCACGCATTGATGCCAAAAGTACAATGCAGCACAATACAGTTATTACTGGTGTAAAAGGCACTCCCGGGCATTTAAACTTTCTTTCTATATCAGACATTGCCTTTCTCAAATAAATAACACCTATAGATACAACTGCAAAACTCAGTAATGTACCTATACTCAAAAACTCTACAATAATATCAAGAGGTAAGAGCCCAGCTATTATGGCAGCTATAACACCTGTTAGTATAGTAGAAATATATGGAGTTTTATGTACGCTGTGGATTTTTGAAAATGCTTTAGGGAGTAATCCATCTCTAGACATAACCATAAATATTCTAATCTGACCATAAAGCATAGCTATCATAGTGGAAATCATTCCAAGAATAGCTCCAACACCTACAAGTGCTGATCCCCAGTTAATGCCAACCCTTGCAAGTGCAGCAGGCACAGCATTTTCTGAAACTATTTCCTTAAACGGAACCATTCCAGTAAGTACAACTGCAACGGAAATATACAGTATACTAACTACTATAAGACACATTATAATTCCACGTGATACATCTTTTTTAGGGTTTCTAGCTTCCTCTGCTGCAGTTGAAATAGAATCAAATCCTATATATGAGAAGAAGACTGTACTTGCCCCTGTAAAAACCCCTTTCCATCCAAAAGGCATAAAAGGTGTATAATTAGATGGCTTTATATGAGATACTCCAAGAAAAATAAATAAGAGTATTACAAATACTTTCACACCAACGATAATATTATTAACTTTTGCACTTTCCTGCATTCCATAGTACAAAAGACAAGCTAATACTAATATTATAAAAACAGCTGGCAAATCTATTATTCCGCCCTTGGCTGGAGATGCACTAATAGCATGAGGCAGTGTAACCCCTACATTTTGCAAAATACCTCTAAAGGTTCCAGACCATCCAGACGCAACTGCACTAACTGCAACTAAATATTCAGCAGTTAAACACCATCCAATAATCATTGCCACAAATTCTCCAAATGCTATATAAGCATAAGAATAGGTACTTCCTGCTACTGGAAACATGGTAGCAAGTTCACAATAACATAAGCCACAAAGACAAGCTACTATTCCACATAAGAAAAATGAAAGTATGATTCCTGGACCAGCTGCATGAGCTCCCTCACCAGTTGCTACAAAAATTCCAACTCCAACAACAGCCCCAATTCCTAAAGCCGCTATATCTGTTGCTTTAAGATTTTTCTTCAAACCTGTCTTTTTTACACTATCTCTAAGTTGTTCAAGCGACTTTTTCTTAAAAATGTTCATAAAATGCCCCCTTTATTAATGTTTAAAGTATCAATGAATCTTACTTAGTGGGAGGTTGTTTCTTCCACTAAGTTTAGATGAATTATCTAGGGGCGTAGCTACTGTTAGCTCCCACTTTGATAGAAGTTTGAGCGTTACAGTAGATAGCCGTCAGATAAATTTCATTTATTTTTATGAAATGCATAAAAATATACCATATTGCAAAAGGGCATGCAGTTGGTGTAATTACTCAAACCTACATGCCCTTATATAATTTATACATTATTCATTATACCTTATAAAATGCCTAATTTCAATATAAAATGCATATTATTACAATAAAGTATTCATTTTTAAAACAATGTATTTTAAATAAATACATTGTTTTATTCATATTTATTTAAAATACATTATAAAAAATCATTTTAAATATAAAAGATTGCAGTTAATCAATTTTAACTGCAATCTCTCTCATTTTCTACTTATCTTTTAATATATTCTATCCATTTCAAACCTTTTCTTTCTTCTTCTAATATTTGTACAAACTTATCTAGAAGTCCCATATTTTTAAGTTTCCTAAAAAAGGACTTAGGATAAGGTATATATTCTTCATAACTTTTTCTCGGGTCTATCAACATGAGCGTACCATCTTCTTGAACAAATAGGTGTGGAAATCTAACTTCTAATTTCGTAAATCCTAGCTTTTTCATATGATCAACTAAATCTACTACCTTTAGTACAAAGGATTTGTTCAATCCATATTTTTTTATATAATCATAC
The DNA here is from genome assembly GCF_001675205.1 of Clostridium coskatii. Taxonomy (NCBI): domain Bacteria; kingdom Bacillati; phylum Bacillota; class Clostridia; order Eubacteriales; family Clostridiaceae; genus Clostridium; species Clostridium coskatii. The sequence goes on from NZ_LROR01000037.1 coordinate 80,894, forward strand.
ACATTCATTCCACCTACATATTCTCTTATCATATAATGATCTCCCAATTCATAAGCCTTGGGAAAATGGGGACTTCCTTCTACAGATTTTAATATATCAAATTCAGCTTTGCAGCTAGTTGAACTTTTAAATATTTTAAGGACTTTTCCATCTGGCATAAGATAAACCATGCCGCTATGGCCTTTTCCTAAATATTTACAATCTTTTAATTCAACATCATGGAATTTAGAATGAGAATATTCCTTTTTCAAAATAACACCTCCTTTGTTTTTATGTAGCATAAAAACAAAGGGCTTCAACTACGAATTAAAAGCTTGTATACTATATATTATTAAAAATATTCAATTCTGCTACATCATTTCTATCATGCTTTCTCAAGATTTTTTGGTATCTCAGGTTCATAAGCTTCTGGATCTGCCTTTATCATAAAAATTGCAGTTACAAGAGAAAATATTAGTACTATGGTAAGGAGTATATAATAGTAAGGAAATTTATCTAGAACAAATCCATATATAATTGCCCCTAAAGGAATAGCTCCCTGACAAAATACACCTAGTATTGCAAAAAACCTTGAACGCATTTCATTTGGAACCATCTTTTGTAAATTTACATTCATAGGAGTATTGATTCCTGAATTAGATAAACCTATTAAAAATGTTACAATGCCCAAAATTGCAAATAACTTTAAACCGTGTCCTCCAAAATATCTTACTGAAGCTGGATACAAGGAAAATGCAAATATGAAAAATACACCTGCTTCAAATATAAGTGCCCTCCTTATAATTGTCTTTGTACTAAATTTATTTAAGTAAGTTCCAAGGGCTATATTTCCTAAAAGTATACCTAAAGTAAAGAACGAAATTAAATACCCATACTGCTGTGAACCAAATCCTATACATTTTTTCAATACAAAAGGGAGTACTATATCTGCAAAAGGAGCTACAAGTAAATTAGCTACCATAAAAAATATAGTTAACTGCATTAAAGCTCTACTCTTCCTTATAAAGCCTATTACCTCTCCATTTTCTGTAAAAAAAGATTTTACAGTTATTTTTCCTTTTTCTATATCTATATTTTTATAAATTATAAGCATAGAGCATACTGCTGACATTATAAAAGATAAACCATTTAGACCAAATACTATCTTCATACCAGCAAGCCCATATATTATACCTCCAAGTGCAGGCCCTATAATCATAGAAATTGCATCACTTCCTCCTCTTAAGGAAGTTGCTTTCATAAGTTCATCTTCACAAACAAGCTCTGGAAGAATTGCCGTAGATGAAGCTAAAAAGATTCCATCCATAATTGAAATGAAGGCCTGTAGTAAAAACAGCATATAGATACTTAAATTTTTTTCAGCAACTAAAATTCCTAAAGCTAATACTAAAATTCCTCTTCCAAAGTCCGTTACTACCATAATATTTTTTCTATTTTTCCTATCCCCTAAAATACCTGCAAAAGGTAAAGTTATAACATTAGGAATAAAGTTAACTGCTGAAAATATACCCATCATAATTCCAGAATGAGTTATATCCAATATATACAGTGGTATCGCTACCTGCTGTATTCCCGTTCCAATATAAGATATAAACCTTCCCAGCATATAAAATAGTAAATTTTTATTATTTTTCATTTCTATCGCCTACTTAATTAATATAATATTTGAAATATTGTGAACTTTGTCTATACAATTATGGCAACATAGCTACCATCCCTGGATTTTACTTCAACAAGTTTTAATCCTCTGTATGCTTTTAAAATGTCCATACACTTTGAAAGTTTCTTAAAATCAATCATCTTTACATATTTTTTATCCTTCTCAGGAATATACTTTTGTATAAAGGAAGATCCTGCAATAGAAAGTCCAAACTTTAGAAAAGCTATAGGGCAAGGTATTACGAATCTAATTTTACCTGACTTGATGTGAACCCTCATAAGTTTTCTCCTTTACTCTATGCTAACTTCCACTATGTCACCATTTGCACTTTTTACGTCTACTATCTTTCCTGAAAGTCCATTGTCTATTGCTTCTGCAATAACACTCAAATCCAAATTTTCCATACATTTTGCACTTTCTGGTATAGGAATTTTTCCTATAGTTTTAAGCATGGTCTTTACAAATCTAATAGGTAAATTCACATTTACATTATCTCCATCATGGGAAATAACTTTTATTTTAAGCATTTTATTTATAATGTCATCGTCATTTAAAACATTGCTGCTAACGTCCAGAGAAGTATTTTTATCGTTTAGTGCTTCAATAAGCTCCTGAGCTTTGTCAGAGGTAATTTTTCCTTCTTCCACCATTTTCAAAATTTTTGATATTTCCTCATTCATTTTTTATTTCTCCTTTTCAATATATTTATTCATTTAACATTTTAATGGCTTGATCTGCAGTTATCTCACCTTTATCAAGCATATCTACTACTTTCTTTTTATCCACAGTGTTGGTTTTTGCCACATTATATCCAAGTGCTGTTATAACCTCATCTAGCTTTGCCCTCACAGTAGGGTAGGATATTCCTAGTTCTTTTTCTACATCCTTTATGTTCCCTCTGTTTTTCAAGAAAACTTCTATAAATTTCAGTTGGCTGTCTGTAAGATATTCAAACTTTGACATTTCAAAATCATTTTCAATTACAGTATTACATTTAGGGCATTTTATCTTTGAAATTAAAAGTTTAGAAGAACAAACAGGACATTTGCTAATAATTTTATATGTCAAATTACCACTCTCCTTTTCCATGTTTATAATATACCACTGTAAATTAAATAAATCAATATTAATATTAAATATTTTAATATTAATTTATTTATATATTAATATTATTAAGTTTTATATTTGTAAAATTAAATAATGTGCTTTCTAACTTAAAAATCAGATTATATGCAGATATATTCTTACATTTAATAACATTCTAGCCTTTTAGAAATACTCAAAGTTAAAATTTGCTTGACATTTTTAATAGTCTAGCATATTATTAGTATACTAACTATATGTAAATTAATTATATCTACATCATATATTTTAGGAGGCAAAAAGCTATGAGTTCTCTTGATAAGTCCATTGGTATGTATATAAACTCTATTAATAGAAAAATTTTAAGATTTTTATCTTTAAATCTTAAGAAATATAATATAACCACAGAACAGTGGTCAGTATTATTGTCTTTAACAGAAGAAGACGGTGTCAACCAAAAACAGCTAGCTAAAAAGGTTGACAAAGATCAGGCAACTTTAGTTCGAATACTAGATATTCTTGAAAGAAAAAAACTAGTAATACGCAAAAAAAGTACTGAAGACAGGCGCTCATTTTTAATTTACGTTACACCTGAAGGTAAAAAATTAAAACAGGAAGTATATCCATTCATTGAACACTTATTTACAAACATTACAAATGAAATTTCAAAAGATCAATTAGATTTGTTTATAGATACTTTAAATAAATTTGAAAAAAACATATCTATAGAAGAGAAGAAAATTAGCAAAAAATAATAAGCTATTTACCTTTTATAAAAACATGGTTAACCCTCCTCTATTATGATTTTTATTTTGTATTGTAACAATGTATTTTTCATAGTGGAGGATTTTTATATATTCTAATATCTGCACAGCTGTGCAAATGACTAATTTAATTATTAACTAGGAGGAAATTTTATGGAAGAACGTTTGGAAGAGTCAAATTATCAACAAAGGAATTATAATGTAGTACCAATAACTATTGCCCTAATCATGGCAGGGTTTTTGTGTATGTTAAATGAAACTTTACTAAATATGGCATTAAAAAATTTAATGGTCCAATTTAGTATATCTGCAAATACCGTACAATGGCTGAGTACAGGATACATGCTCATTATGGGAATAGCAATTCCTGTTTCTGCATTGCTTATTCAAAGTTTTACAACAAGACAGCTATTTCTAACCTCTGTAACCATATTTTTGGTTGGAACAGTTATAAGTGGTTTCTCTACAGCTTTTTCAATTTTACTAGTAGGCCGACTAATTCAGGCTATTGGAACTGGTATTTTAATACCAAATATAGTAAACACTTTATTGATTATAAACCCTATAGAAAAACGTGGAAAAGCCCTTGGTATATTTAATCTTGTAATGTTTTGTGCACCAGCTATTGGACCAACTCTTTCTGGTTTAATTATTCAATCTCTCAACTGGAGATGGTTGTTCTTTATAATATTACCCTTTTCAGTTATATCTTTAGCTTTAGGCTACAAATATGTTGAAAATGTAACAGAACTTACAAAACCACCTATAGATTTTTTATCAATTGTACTGTCTACTATAGGATTCGGTGGATTTATATACGGTGTTAGTAATATTGGAAGCTCTTATACATATTTAATAGCAGCTCCTATTATTATTTCTTGTATAGCATTAGCCATATTTGTACTACATCAATTACACATGAGTGAACCTATGCTGGACATGCATCCATTTAAAGAATCTATGTTTAGCCTTGGCTGTATACTTATGATAATTATGCACATGATTAACTTTGCTACTATGCTTATTTTACCAATGTTTCTTGAAGGTGCCCTGGGTTTAGCTGCATTTACTGCTGGTCTTTTAATGTTACCTGGTGGATTTATAAACGGAATTATATCACCAATTTCAGGTCATTTATATGACAAATTTGGTCCTAAAGCATTAATTATACCTGGATATGCAATATCAACTATTACATTCTTTTTACTTTCACGCTGCATATCTATGAGTATAACTATTCCTGTTATTATTGTGCTCCATTGTTTATCTCTAATAGCTGTTGGACTTATAAATACTCCTGTACAAACCAATAGTTTAAATCAATTATCTCCAAAATACTATCCTCATGGAACTGCCATAATGAACACCTTACAGCAAATAGCAGGAGCATTTGGAACTTCTTTATTTGTTGCTATAATGAGTGCATCCCAAAAAAAATACTTATTTGCTGCAGGCAATCCATCTAATGCAAAGAGTCAAGCTTTAAGTTTAGTATTCGGAGTAAAGCACGCTTTTACGATTGAAACTTTCGTTCTTGTTATTGCCCTAATTTTATCTTTATTTATAGCAAATAATGCTATTAGTAAAAAATCTAAAAGCAGCAGAGCCTGATAGCTTTATATAAAGAATATCATATATTTTCGGCAACTTGCAAAATTTCAAACAACTTTTTGCAGTTGATATCCGTCTGTATTCCATTGTTATCCCAATGACTTTTGCATCCGCAATAATCAAGGATAACACATTGTGGGACAAGGTTTAGGCTTCTAGCCTTCAGCCCACCTTCTATTAGGTTGAGTACACAAGCTACTCCTACAACGCCCACATCTCCATATCTAATATTTTTTGCATTTGAAAAGGCATCAGTTTCGTGGGGGACAATTAATACCTGAAAGCTATGGGATTTGCCAAGCTTCGTAAGCTCATTTACCCTGCAGCTTTTAGAACAATTTCTACACAAGAAACCATCTTTGACCCTTTTTCTCTTGCATACCCCCTCCGGTTTCAAGCAAATGCAAGCAGGAAGGAGTACTTTTCTTTCCTTTGTTTTAACAAATAACTTTCTAAATGCCTTACTTAATATCTCTGCTCCCACCATATTTAGATGGTACTCAACTTCCTTTCTACCACAGAAAACATTATCCTCTCTTATTCCGTATAACCTATAGTTGGTGTTTAAAAATTTTTGTACATTTGGAGTATATACTCCAAGTACCTCCATAGATCTTTTTTCAAACCACAGTGATATTTTAAAGGCACACTTGCTTACTTTTATAATATATTCTTCACTGCTATTTTTTAAAAATAGCAGCCATGTGTTCATTCTCTTACATTCATATTTGAATTCCCCTGAAGCAGTTAACCAAAGTAGTAATTTTTCAAAGTCACTTTCATCATAAGATACAGAAGAAGGCTCCACTTCTTTCTTTAAAAGATATTTACAAGCAAGCCTTCCCCTTAAATTGTCCACACTTTTTCTTAAAAATTTCGATTTTGTCCTCAAATTAAATAGAAGTTTTAAAAGATTCAAGGACAGTCTATCTGCATTTAAAGCTTTTGCTATATAGGTTTTCCACAAAACTCCAATGATTAAGAATTCAAGTTCATACTCTTCCCTACTTCTAAGTTCTTCTATGCTATTATTCTTAATAAAATTTATAAAATTTTCTATTATATTATTTGCTTCGATTTCAATTTTTTCGATAACTTCATTTGAAAAATTGGATATACACCTGTAGTATTCGTTTGAATTTTTAGATTCATCTCTAAGAAAATAGGTTATACAATTTTCCATAATATTCTCCTATTTAATCACATTTGAATTTTACTTATACAACTATATTATCACTTTTAATAACGAGAAGTCATGTTATGAATTTTTAACTTATTATCAAAATTTTGTAGATCAAAGCTTTTGAAGATAACAAAGTCCAAATAACAAAGAACAGATAAAGATGGTTTCCTTCGTACCTCAGGAAATCTACAATCTTAATATTTTCTGACATTAGGAAGAAATTTACCCTTATTTGATATTTGAACTTTAAACTTTGTTCTTTAAAAAAATTGCTTCCCAAGTTTTTTAACTGTGAAAGTTGAGTTAGGTTTCAAAGCAGTTGACAATTGGCAGTGAAAAATTACTATTGCAGCAATTTCTTCTATAGAAGTATTAAATTTATGTTTAAGTTTTTTTATGTCAATAGTCCCATCTATTTAATATGGATATACTCTGGAAATACTGTTAGAATAGCAAACATAGACAAGCCTAAATCTCAGGAATGAGATGCGGGGGATAATTATTTTTTGGGGTGAATCTTTTTACTAAAAAGTAGGGGTATCCCAATCCCGAACCCGTCAACTAACCTCGCAGGCAAAATTAAGGGGGATCTATATTTATGAATTTTAAAAAAATCAGGACAATGTTATTTGCCGCATTTCTATGCACATTATCTTTTACTCAAGTACATGCAGCTAGTTACACTGTAAAACCTGGTGACTCTCTATTTAAAATAGGAGTATTATTTAAAACAACTGCAACTACAATTATTAATGATAATGGCTTAAGTGGAAATAGCATATATCCAGGTCAAGCTCTATATGTTAATTCAAAGACCTATACTGTACAAGCCTCTGACACACTTTACTTGATAGCAAAAAAATTTGGCATATCTGTTGACACTTTAATTGCTGCCAATAGTAATGTAAGCAGTTATATCTACCCTGGACAAGTGCTAAATATTCCTGCAGGTTATGTTTTTAATGGGACAACCTCTTCAAAATATATAATTTCCTGTACTGACAGCGAAGTAGATTTGCTTGCAAGACTTGTAACTGCTGAAGCAGAAAGTGAACCTTACACAGCTAAAGTAGCTGTAGCTGCTTCAGTTATAAATAGAGTTCAAAGTCCTCAGTTTCCATCTACATTAAAAGGTGTAATATACCAAGTATCCAATGGATATTATCAATTTACTCCAGTATTAAATGGATGGATAAACAAACCTGCTTCTGATAGTTCTAGAAAGGCTGCTTTAGAAGCATTATATGGTTCTGATCCAACAAAAGGTGCTATTTATTATTTTGATGATTCCACTACAAATACTTGGCTCTGGTCAAAACCAATTGCTTTAAGAGTTGGGAAACTGGTATTCACATATTAGAATTTCTAGATTGAAATTCCACTTATACCAGTTCATATGCTGACAAATTTCATCATACTAAAAACTTTTTATAGGTCTAAAGTTCGGTATTTTGAAAATCTAAAGAAGCTTATATAAACTCGTACCTCAGACATATATAAGCTTCTAAGATTTTCTAAAATACCTCACTAAGACTTATAAAAAAAGTTTTTAAGTGTGCTTCAATTTTGTCAGCATTATTTTCTGGTATAAGTTCAAATTTCAAACTAGGATATCTCAATATAAATGGTAGAATTTAAAACCCAATTAGCAATTTAGAAGGGCTACGTTCTAGAGTTAACGATTTATGGATCGTAAAGTTTAAAGCTAAACTATAATTACTCAAAATTACTAATTATAAATCTTAGTTGAATTTATAACTTTATCATTTAAATGAAACTGGCAATTTGGATAAACTTAATTATAGAGTTATCCATCTATATATGGATTTATAACTTAAAAATCAACTTATACGTAGGCATATTTTTACAATAACGAAGCTCTTTTAAATATTTTGCATATAAGTCTTAGAAAAAAATTCATAAAAACTTAGAACTTTTGAATTGTCTGAGGTACGAGTTTTCAAAAGTTCTTAGCTTTTTTAGAATTTTTTTCTTAGACTTATCAAAATATTTAACGAGCTGAAGTTTGTAAAAAATATCCAGAGTATAAGTTGATTTTTTAGTTAGATACTCTATTCTAGAGGTATTTCTTTGCAAGCTTATCAAAACTGTCTAAAGATTTTTCTATTTTATCGTAAGAAATGCAATAGGAAAGTCTAAAGTGACCAGGGCATTTAAAGGATGAACCTGGAACTATTAGCAGGTTAAATTTCTTTGCTTCCTTTGCAAATTCAACGTCATCAGCAATTAATGACTTAGGAAATAAATAAAAAGCACCTTCAGGTTTAACACAAGAAAATCCTATTTTAACAAGATGATTGTATAGTAAGTCTCTGTTCTTCTTATATATATTCATATCTACGCTTGAATCCAAACATTTTGCAATTACCCTTTGAAATAAAGATGGTGCATTTACAAAACCTAAAATTCTATTTGCCACATTAAGGGCAGGCATTACATCTTTAAAATCATCCATATCACTACTGCAAACTACATATCCTATTCTCTCACCCGGGAGCGAAAGGGATTTGCTATAAGAATAGCCTACAATAGAATTTCTATAATAATTCAATATGTATGGAACCTTTACTCCATCATATGCTATTTCCCTGTAGGGTTCATCTGAAATTAAGTATATACTAGTACCAAGTTGTTCCTGTTTCTTGTCTAAAAGCTGTGATAAATCTTTAATAAGCTTTTCTGAATAAATTATTCCTGTAGGATTGTTTGGTGAATTTATGATTATTGCCTTTGTTTTAGCATTTATAGATTGCTCCAATGCATTTAAATCTGGCTCAAAAGTTTCTGTATCTGAAGGTACTATTACAAGCTTTCCACCAAAGTTATCTACATAATTCTCATATTCCCCAAAGAAAGGTGAAAATGTAATAACTTCATCTCTTGGATTTAAAAGGGTTTTGAAAATTATATTAAGTCCTCCTGCTGCACCACAAGTCATTACCAAGTTATTTTCAGTAAGCTTCAAATTGTATTTTTTATTTATGTTTTCTGCAATTTTAGCCCTTACATCCTCATAACCCGAATTGCTCATGTAACCATGAACCATATTGGGAGATTCCTCGGATATGATTTCATTTACTGCCTTTTTTATAGCCTCTGGCGGTTCTACATTTGGATTTCCCAAACTAAAGTCAAATACATTTTCTTCCCCATAAATTGAAGCTAGTCTCTTTCCTTCTTCAAACATAGCCCTTATTATAGAACTTTTAGATACGTGTTCTTTCATTTTATTGGATATCATAAAAATTGCCCCCTTTTTTCAATTCGTAATTATAGATTCTCAAAATTCAAAGTTAACTTATACAAAGCATGTAGTGACAAATTTCAACACCATAAAAACTTTTGACAGGTCTAAAGCTCAGTATTTTGAAAATCTAAGAACCTTAGTTAAACTCATACCTCAAACAATATCTAAGCCCCTAAGATTTTCTAAAATACTTCGCTAAGACTTATGGAAAAGTTTTTAAAGGTGTTCTCAATTTTGTCATTACATTTTATGTATAAGTTTAAACTTCGATTAGGATCTCTATAAACATAAAGTTAAGAGCTGAAAGTAAAGGTCAATTTTCCAAAGTGTTAATAGAAGAAAATCATTCATAGCCCTCAACTTTCAATTTTTAACTATATTTTATCATTATATAAAATATTTTAGCACATCAACTTGCAAATGTGAAACTTTAAGCGATTTATAGTTTTAAGGTGAATTTATTCCAAAGTATATAATGATAATTTTCAATTAGAATATCCATGAATTTTCTAACTTAAAAAACAACTTATGCGTAGTCATATTTTTATAATAATCAAGCTCATTTAAATGTTTTGTCTATAAGCCTTGGAAAAAATTTTTAAAAAATCTAGAACTTTTGAATTGTCTGAGGTACGAGTTTTCAAAAGTTCTCAGTATTTTTTTAAGTTTTTTACTTAGGCTTATCAAAATATTTAATCGAGCTTGTGGTTGTAAAAATATCCGAAGTATAAGTTGTTTTTTACTTAGAATTCCTATAGATATTCTAATTATTATTTTCCACTAAATACAGCAAAAATTATAGTTACAATTATAATCACAATACTTCCTATATATATTGCCATTCCAAGTGGTCTGCCTGCATTTATGGTCCAGCCTATGCCAAATCTTTTTTCCACAAATAAGGATGGATCATTCTTGTTATAATATATACTATTTCCTAGTACCCAGCACTTATCATCATCTTTATCGCCAAAACCGGACTTTCCTTTTTCTTCATCATCACTTTTAAATTTTATATTGCTTCCACCCTGTCCAATCTTTAAGGATAAGGCTATACTTCCTAAAATTGTAATTAATACAAAAGCCAATATTATGATGATTGAAAAAGTATTACTCACATTAAATACTCTAAACATCTGAACAGTAGCAACAGTTAGTAAAAGATTGGTCACTACAGCAAAGACAACCATATATATGGACCAACTTCTTCTAAATATACTATTTTTCTTTACGGATGCTTCTGGATCTATAGAACTAATCTGCTGTTTTGACCATCCAATTCCCTTATAGACTATAAAAAATATAAAAGTACTAAAAATCTGAGCAATTGGCATCTCCCAAATTAGAAACCTGGATTTAAATTGATATCCCGTTACATTACCGGAAAAATCCCAGTGTGTAGGGACTTTATAAGGTAAAGAGTTATAATTCATATATCCTAAAATTATATTTACTATAATGATAGCTGCAGGTATCAAGAAAAACCAAGCTGACACAAGCATATTGCTCTTGCTTCTAGAAAAACTAGTGTCTACAGTTACAACCTGTTTCTTACCTTGAAGCCACAACTTTTGTGACTTAAGATTTTTCATAGCTCTGTTTGATATAAGATATATTAAAAAGCTTATAAATACAAAGGCAAAAGTAGTAAACAAAATCATACCTACGTTTAAAAAACTATAATTTAGCACACTAAATAAAATAATAAAGGGAATTCCTATAATTAAATTATTCTTTACAAATTGTGCTTTTATATGCTTAATTTCATCTGAATCGATCTTATCTTCAGGGATTCTCACTCCAAATACAATTTCTTTTCTTGTAAATTTAGGAGTCAACATATTGATTACGAGTATTATCACAAAAATAAAAAATAAATATATACACATAAACAAATTATCTTTCATTTAATTCACCCACCTTAGTAGTTATTTATCTTTTTTAATATACTGCTTAAATATATCAGAACACAGACTCAGAATATCTTCCATCTTTTTTCCCCTTAAATGAGCTTCGCATATCAAGTAAGTAAATTCTTCCTTAAGTTTTTTGTCAAACTCCTCCGTACTTTCAGGGAATGTTCCACTTACTACAGCTCCTGTTCTCCTATCTACATTCAAGTAACCATCTGACTTTAACGCATTATATGCTTTGTTTACTGTATGAAGATTTATTCCAATATCTTCTGCCAGTTGTCTTACAGAAGGAAGGCTCTCTCCTAATTTCAGATTACCAGAGGCTATTCCTTCTATTATTTGCCTCCTAAGCTGTTCATATATAGGCATTTCCGATTCAAAATCTATTTGAACTAACATAGCGTCCCTCCTTTTCTATTTGTTATATATAATATATAACAAATAGAAAACATGTGCAATAGTTTTTTTACATTTTTTTGAGGAAAATTAAAGGTTAACGAAATGCAAAAAATAAAAGGTTATTTCATAATGAATTTTTGTTTATTATGAAATAACCTTTTTAATTTTTTAGTCTACAATTACCCCTAGTCCATCTGGTATAACCACAACCTTAGCATCTTTCCCCATAATACCATATGCACTTTCTAGAGCTTCTTCAAAAGTATCTGCCTGCTGCATATGCATACTTTTTATTATTTTAGGATCGCACATATCCGTTACAACAATTACTGTATGATTTGAAAGTATACTTGCAAGCATCTGAGATGCCCACTGATCAGGCACAGTTCTATTTCTAGGAACTTGTGAGACTTTTTTCAAGAATTCTTCCGGAGTATTCAAATTAGCTAAATTGTTATAAAAGGTTTCGCCACCATGGCCCTGGCTGCAAGCAGACACCATTATTATTACGCCGCCATCCCTGCAATTGGCTTCAGCTGCTGCCATACCCTTAACAGATTGATATATATTTTGATCAAGCGGATACCCTCCGTTGGTAGAAATAGAAATGCCACCTACTAATTTACTCACTTTTGATAAATTATGTACAAATTCACAGCCCTTTACATGGGCATCATTCACATCTCCTGCAAAAGCATTTATTATCCTTTTATCTTCATCTAGTGCTACATTTATTATGAAAGCCAATTCTGCCTTTTTAGCTGCATATAGCATGTCCTTATGAACAGGATTGCCCTTTAAATTTCCAACTCTTGCAGAAGGATGTGCTACAAATTCAGCACAGTGATTTGCCAGGATGGTCTTGGCAGAGGCTATTCCAGGCAGCACACTCTTTCTACCTCCTGAAAAGCCAGCAAAACAATGTGATTCTATAAACCCCTCTGCAATTAAAAGATCTGCTTTAACTGCAAGTTTATTTACTATAAGTTCACCACCAGATGGCAATGTACCGATTTTTACCAGATTATCTTCATTCTGTGCATCATGTACTACTATCTTTTCATTTTTTACTATATCTTCTCCATATTTATCTATGAGTTCCTGCCTAGTAGTAGCCCTATGAAGGCCTGTGGCAATTAGTATAGTAATATTAGCATCAGAATTTATACTCCTTATTCTTCTCAAAAGTGCAGGCATAATAATTTTGCTAGGAACAGGTCTTGTATGATCGCTGCTTATTATAACTATACTTTTTTTATTCTCAGCCAATTGTTCAAGTTTAGGTGAGTTTATAGGATTGTCAAGAGCTTTTTCTACTATTTCCAATTGTCCTAGCTCTGCTTTATATTCGCTTGCTTTTGATTCAAGTATGCCAAGTAAGTTGTTGTCATCTATTTCAGCTTCTATTATTTTTTTATGGTATGGTAATTCTATTTTAGCCATTCTAATTTCCTCCGAGAAATGTATTTTTAAAGTGACTCTACAATAATTACTTTACCAAACAAATACGATCTCAACAAATAATTATTTGTTAAGCTTTTTATATATAAGATTTCCTATAGTTTGAAGTACCTGGACAAAAATTATGAGTATTATTACAGTGTATACCATTATGTCAGTCTGAAATCTATAATATCCATATTTTACTGCCACATCTCCAAGTCCACCTCCGCCTACTGTACCTGCCATAGCTGAACATCCAACTACACTTATTACAGTAAGAGTTATGCCAAGTACTATAGAAGGAAGTGCCTCTTTAATCATAACTTTAAATATTATCTGCATATTACTTGCACCAAACGATTTTGCAGCTTCTATTATTCCCGGATCTATCTCTTTAAGTGAAGATTCAATCACTCTCGATGCAAAAGGTGCTGCTGCTATTGTAATAGGAACTATTGCTGCTGTTGTACCTATGGTTTTTCCAACAATAAGCTTTGTAAAAGGAAAAATTGCTATCATAAGTATTATAAAAGGAAATGACCTCAATAAATTTACTATTGCATCCAGTATCTTGTATACTACTTTATTAGGCTTTAATCCACCAGGTTCAGTTACAACTAGTAAGATAGCAGGTATAAATCCTATAATTACTGCAAGTATTGTAGAAACTATAACCATATAAAATGTTTGTCCAATAGCAGGAAGTAGTATTTCCTGAAATGTTTCACTAAATCCCATGTTTACTCTACCTCCCAGTTAACATTTTTTGAAGAAAGATAATTACATATACTTTCTTTGTCTTTATCATTTACATTTATAACCAGACTTCCTAAAACATCACTGCGGAATCTTTCAAGTTTTCCCCATACTATAGAAAACTTTATATTCAAATCTATAGCCATAGAAGTTATCAAATTGTCCTGGCTTATTTCCTTAGGAAAGAATATTCTTATGTTTATACCTTCATCTGGAAGTAAACTATCATTTCCAAGCAGCTTCTTTAGATTTTTCCCTGGTTTTAAAAATATTTCCTCTACATTTCCAGAAGTTTTTATTTCGCCTTCATCTATAATGGCAATTTTACTACATATTTCTTTTATAACTTCCATTTGATGGGTTACAACTACTATGGTTATTTTAAATTCATTGTTTATTTTTCTCAAAAGCTCAAGTATTGACTTGGTAGTATTTGGGTCAAGTGCAGATGTGGCTTCATCACAAAGTAGTATACTTGGATTTAGCGCCAAAGCTCTTGCAATAGCTACTCTTTGTTTTTGTCCACCGCTTAATTCGGAGGGCATGCTCTTTGCTTTATCACTAAGGCCTACTAAATTTAACAATTCTTTTACCCTAGTTTTTATTTTACTTTTTTCTAATCCCCAGACTTCAAGTGGAAGTGAGATATTATCATATACATTTTTTCTGTTTAATAAATTAAAATTTTGAAATATCATTCCCAAGTTTTTTCTAAAAGTCCTTATTTCTTTACCTTTTAAATCTTTCACTTCTTTGCCCATTACCTTTATGCTTCCTGCGTCATAGCTTTCAAGACCATTCAAGCACCTTAAAAGTGTAGATTTTCCAGCACCACTGTGACCAACTATTCCAAATATTTCACCTTCTTGTATATGAAGATTTATACTTTTAAGCACACTTTTATTGTTAAAACTCTTGCCTACATTATTAATATCTATCAATATATTTAACCTCCCATATCAATTTTAAGAAAAAATAAAAGCCCGAGAAAAATCTCAGACTTAGTTAACTCAAAATTTCTCTCATCTTTCAGCTCTCGCTGCAGGATTTAGCACCATTATACACTGTACTGGTTGCTGGATTTCATAGGGCCCGTTCCCTCAATCACTCTTGATAAGTTCAAGATTTATATTCAATTATGCTTTTAATTATAGACGTGACGATTTATTATGTCAATACATCCTATCTAAAAATGTTATAATTGTCTTAACTCAAAAACTCTGGAGGAATACCTATGAACAAAAATATAAATATTTTAATAGTAGAAGATGATACAGATATAAATAAGTTATTGTGCAAGATACTAGAAAAAAATAATTACAATGTCCGCGGGGCTTTTTCAGGTACTGAAGCTGAAATGTGCATTGAAAAATATGACTTTCAGCTAGTTTTACTTGATTTGATGCTACCTGGCATTACAGGAGAAAAGCTTATAGAAAAAATTCGAAAGATTAAAACTATGCCTGTCATTGTAATATCTGCAAAAACGGCTCAAGAAACAAAAATTCAAGTCTTAAAGCTAGGTGCAGATGATTTTATATCAAAACCTTTCGATGTAGAAGAAGTACTGGCAAGAGTTTGTGCACAACTTAGAAGGTATATGATATTTTCAAACTCAAATGAAAAACAAAACATATTGACCTATAAAAATATGACCTTAGATCGGGAAAATCACAAAGTTTTTATAAATTCTCAGGAAGTAATATTAACTATAAGGGAATTTTGTATACTAGAACTTCTAATGTCTTACCCCAAAAAAGTATTTACAAAGGCTAATTTATTTGAACATGTATGGAAAGATAAATTTATAAGCGATGATAACACCATAAATGTGCATATGAGCAACCTCCGCTCTAAAATAGCTAAAATTGACCCGGACACAGAATACATACATACCGTTTGGGGAATAGGTTTTAAGATGAAAGATTAAACTTAATGATTTCTTAAGTTTTTCTTTAGTGTATCTTGCTGATTTTGTTCTAATATAAAATCAACAAGAAAACGGAGGTTGATATCATGAATGATTTAGTACTTCATACAAAAAATCTTACTAAAAAATACAAAAATCACAAGGCACTTGATGATGTAAATATTAAAATAAGTAAAGGTGATATATACGGTCTTGTAGGCAAAAATGGAGCTGGCAAGACAACCCTTATGAGAATAATAACAGGTCTTTCTTTGCAAAACAGCGGTGAAATAGAATTATTTTCAAAAACTAGCAAAGACGAATTAAACAAAGAACGAATGAGAACAGGATGCATAATAGAAACACCCAGTTTCTTTCCTTATCTCTCAGGTAAAAAAAATCTTGAATACTATAGAATTCAAAAAGGAATTCCTGAAAAAGACTGTGTAGATAAAGTGCTTAATACCGTAGGCCTTTCGGATACAGGTAATAAAAAATTTAAAAATTATTCTCTTGGCATGAAGCAACGTCTTGGCCTGGCCCTAGCCTTAATTGCAAGTCCAGATTTTTTAATTTTAGACGAACCTATAAATGGCCTTGATCCTGTTGGTATAGTGATGTTCAGAGATATATTAAAAAAATTAAATAGAGAAAAAAATACAACTATATTAATTTCGAGCCACATTTTAGGGGAACTTTCTCAGCTTGCCACCACTTACGGCTTTATCGATAATGGGAAACTCATAGAACAAATTTCTGCAAAGGATTTAGAGGAAAAATGCAGGGAATATTTATCCGTAAAAGTAGACGATGCAGCTCATGCTTCTCTTATACTTGAAAAGAATTTAAATTGTACCTCCTATCAAGTGCTTCCTGAGAACGAAATTAAGATTTTTAAATACCTAGATAAGCCTGAAATGGTAAGTGAAGCTTTTATAAAAAATAGCATTAAAATATATTCCATAAGTAAGACATCTGCAAATCTAGAAAATTACTTCATGGATTTAATTGGAGGTGGCATCAATGCTTAATTATATAAAAGCTGAACTTTACAAAGGTTTAAATAGACTTTCTTATAAAGTTATAATATTAGTCTTAGTTTTACTATCAGTGAGCGCAAATGCACTATTTATAGGTCCTAAGGTCACAGCCTTGGAATCTCTATATATGGCCATGAGCTGCCTAGATGCAGTAATTTTTCTAGTTATAGTGTATATTGACGTCACAGAAGAATTAAAGGATAAAACCTTAAGAAATGTAATGGTTTCAGGTTTATCAAGGGAAAAACTATATATTTCAAAAGTAATTATTCCTATAATTTTATCTTTTATAACCTGCTTATTAGTATTAATTTTTTTTGTAGGAAGCACCTTTTTATTTCTTAAACCTGGTAATTTAAGTCCTGCATTTTTAATAAACTTATCATTAAGGATTTTATGCGCCATACCACTTTATATAGCTGCAATTAGTTTTGGTGTATTCCTCAGCTTTATTTTAAAAAATCAATATGCATATGCCTATACTTATGCAGCTATATTTGCTTTAATGGGCAGTTTTATAAAATTGCTTTGTGCACTTGTATCCAATAAATTTTATGGAATTTACAACATTTTAATTACTACTAACATAAGTGCACTAACTCCAATAAAAAATCCAAACTTAACTTTGCTGCAAATGCTCCCTTCTGCAGGACTGGGATTTGCATATACTATTATTTTTACTATAATAGGTATTATAATATTTAGAAAGATGGAAATAAAGTAATTCTTAGACTCAGGTGGAATTTACTTAAGAGTATGGGAGCCATGGGATAAAATAAGTTGAAAGGGTGATATATATGTACTTGTTTATTATAATTTTATTAGGAATTTTAGCAGGTATAAGTATCACCCTGCTTTTTCTTACAAAAAGTGAAATCAAACATATAACTGGCAGCCTGAAGAAAATAAACGACATAGATACAAACCAAAAAGTGACATTATCCTTTCAAAACCGCAGTTTTCAAAATTTAGCCCTAGAAATAAACAAAAATATAGATAAAAAGCAGCAGACAGAAGTAAAATACAAACATATGGACATGGAACTCAGGCAGGCTATAGCAAATATTTCCCATGACCTGCGTACTCCCCTTACCTCCATTATAGGATATATTCAACTTATAAAAAGTGACGATCTATCAAAGGATGAAAAAAATGAATATATGGACATCATACTAAACCGTGCAAAATCTTTAAAAATGCTTATATCAGGTTTTTTTGACCTATCAAGACTTGAAGCTAATGAATATGCTTTTGAATTAGAGTCTATCTCACTTTCAAATATACTTTGTGAACTAATAGCATCTTTTTACAACGATTTTACAAATAAAGAAATTGAACCTCTAATTGAAATTGATGAAAATGCACCTGAAATTATAGGAGATGAAAATGCAGTAAGACGTGTATTCTCAAATCTCATTCAAAATGCTTTAAAACACGGTGATAAGTTTATTTCCGTATCTTTAAAAAAAGATGGAAATTACATTGTAACTACATTTGCAAATAATGCTAATAATTTAAATTCAGATGATATAGATCACCTATTTGAAAGATTTTTTACAGGAGACAGGACGAGAACGGGCAAAAACACTGGATTGGGCCTTGCTATAACAAAAGCTTTGGTTGAACAAATGGGACACAGCATTACTGCTAATTTTAAAGACAACAAACTAAGTATCATTATAAAGTGGAAAATTTCTTAATTTGAATTTGATGTAAGGGGATTCGCCCCCTTACAAGCATTTTTTCATCATTTCAAGAGCTTCTACATCAGTCTTATCATATATTTTTATAGATCGTACAAGCTCTTTATAAGCTAATTTAAAATATCCATTTTTATAATAAAGTTTTCCCAGATATAATAAAACGTCCTGATCCTCAATTAAGTTTAAGAGTTGAAGACCTTTTTCAAATTCATCAAAACAATTTATTTTTAACAAAATGGCAAGCAGACTAAATATAAGCCCGCAGAAATCCTTTGAATCCTCAATATCTTCTGAGAGGTCTGTACACTTTTTTCCTTCCAATAAATCCTTAAACTTCATATATATCATATACTTTTTATTGTCAGGTATATCCTTAGGCTCATCTGTCAATACATCTTTAGTAGATATGGTGTCATCAAAGGTATTGCAAAGCATAGTATAATAAAAAGCTTTATCTATAAATTCCTCTGAACTTATCTTTTTTAGAAAACCATAAGCTTCTTTAAATTTTTTCTGATAAAACAAACAAACTCCCTTATAATAATATATTTTAGATCTGTTAGTTTCGCCTTTACATATTTTGTCAGCTTTATCTGCATATTCATAGGCAATATCAAACTTATTTTGACCATAAAATACGTCTGATAAAACTAAATATATATTTGGATCTGAACTTTTATCAACATAACCGTCAAACTTAGATTTCATTTCATTTATAGAAGCTTTTTTAGCTGCCATTATCTCACAGAATTTATAAATACCTTTAATATATCCTGGTTTCATCTTTAATAGCTTGTCACAATAATAAAGGGACGAGTCGTTGTCTCCTAGATATAAATATATACTGCACAAAACCAAGTAGGTTCTATAGGAACCCACTCCAACTAATTCATTTATCTGAATAGGAGGTTCCCCCATCTTAATACATTTTTTTAGTGAACTTATGGCCTTAAGATACTTTTTTTCACTAATAAAAGTATTGCCTCTTATAAATTCTAAGTCTGTAAAATTAGGATAATATTTTAACCCTCGGTCAACAAACTTATATTCTTCTGTATAATTTTCAAGTATTTGATTACAGGAAACAATCCTCAATATGAGTTTAGAACTAAAGCCTTCCATTGGATTAAACTGTTCATAGCTTTTCATATAATATTCCAATGCCTTTTTATAATCTTGTTTAGCATAGTACTCATTTCCCATATTAAATAACATAAATCCATTGTGAGTATCCTTATCCAGCTCCTTTTGAATTATGGCCATATTTCTCTGCCTTTTATCTTTTGATTCTACAATTTCATTTAAATATCCATAGTGATAAAATCTTATATTTTCAATCTTTATATCATCCTTACTAATAATGTGCTCTGGTGGAGGTATAAGCTGTTCATGTATGTCACCTAGAAACTTGTACCCTTTTCTATTTCTCACAAGTCTTACATTCAAATTCAAAGTAATATCACCACTGCTTACATTATCTCCTGAATAGCTTAGAGTTTGCATAAAATATACATTAGTTTTGTTATTTTTATCGTTAGTTAATTTAAGAAGCTTATTTGTATCCTCTTTTTCAAATTCGTCATCTGCATCCATTATAAGAATCCAATCTTTCTCAGCCTTCTCCAATGCACAATTTCTTGCATTAGAAAAACTGTTATCCCATTTATAATAAAAAATCTTTGCACCATATTTCTTAGCAATTTCTATAGTAGAATCAGTAGATCCCGTATCCACAATTATAATTTCATCTACAAAGTGTTTTACACTTGCCAGACATCTTCCAAGGACATCTTCTTCATTTTTAACTATCATACACAAACTTATGGGCACATCTACAAACCTCCTTTTTAGATTCCTATTAAAACATTTGAAAGAAAGTAACAAGCCAAACATATTAACTGGTTATTTCTTTGAAAATGGCTAACATGGTGCTGCCTAAAAGACAGCACCAATATAATTAAATTTTTCCATTAAAATAAGCCTCAAAATCAGCGGTATTAGTTCCCGTATCATAGTAAAGCCTTGTATAATTCATATAATACTTGGTAGTTAAAACCGTAGCACTATTTGCAGAAAGACTTATCGGATTAATATCATTTACAAAATAAGATGCTGTACTAGTTGGGGAAACTTGCAGCGCTACTGTAATTGCATTTGTAGTATCATTATTTTTAATATAATAAGAGTACATTGATTGCTGAGAAGTATCCTGCTGCAGCACTGATCCTATACCGGTACCTGTGGTTATAGCAGTGCTGGTTGCAGTAAATCCAACTCCAGTGGTTACTGAACTAACAGTACCTGCTACTGTTACTGTTCCTACTGTTACAGCTACTGTATTTCCTACACTTACGGTTCCTTCAACTGTTACTGTATTCCCTACAGTTACACTTCCTGCTACTGTTACTGTTCCTACTGTTACAGCTACTGTATTTCCTACGCTTACGGTTCCTTCAACTGTTACTGTGTTCCCTACAGTTACGCTTCCTGCTACTGTTACTGTTCCTACTGTTACAGCTACTGTATTTCCTACGCTTACGGTTCCTTCAACTGTTACCGTATTCCCTACAGTTACACTTCCTGCTACTGTTACTGTTCCTACTGTTACAGCTACTGTATTTCCTACGCTTACGGTTCCTTCAACTGTTACTGTATTCCCTACAGTTACGCTTCCTGCTACTGTTACTGTTCCTACTGTTACGGCTACTGTATTTCCTACTGTTACCGTTCCTGCTACTGCTAAATTACCACCTGATATAGTTAAAGCCTCAGCTTGATTTGTACCACTATTATAAGCATACATTTGGGTTTTTAAATCATTAGCTGTGCCATTAAATACTAAATTATTAGGCATGAATTTCCATCTCCTCTTTATGGTTTAATTCATTTGAATAGGCCTTATTTTTCAGGCCTACTAATATGTTATTCTTTCATCTATTAATTGTGATATATTTTACATTTTCTACAATTTTAATCTAGTAAGATGGATATATACCCCAAGCTTTCTATTGATAAACCTGACATATAAAGCTAAGTTTTACATATGCAAATCCAGAACAATTGAACTTCACCCTATAATATTTTCCATAGTATTTAGCTATTAAAACTTGTGACTTATTGGCATTAACAACCACTCCTGTATCTTCAATCCAGTGTTTTGAATCTACACTTACTTCTACCACTGCCTTAATTTGCACACCGCTAGTATTTTCAATAAAAAACGTACCATTTATAATACGTTCTACATTTACTGTAGGCGAAAGTGCTGTATTAAAAATTTTTAACTCCCAATGCTTTTCTACAACATCTACAATCTTCTGGTCATGGTTTATTTTTGAAGAACAAATCACTAATTTAGGTGCACCTTCATAATTAGGGCCCAAACTTGAGGAAAAGCTAGCAAGTGCTCTATGTTTTTCTCCAGATTTTAAAACTAATCCATTGTTCTTTATAGAATTATCATGCCACTGATCAAATATATGAGTTATATCTACATGAATAATTCCATGAGAGTTTTTATTTAACTCAAACTTTACCTGTTTTTCATAATACTCAGGCTGATTTTCAAATGACGTATTTAGATCAAATTCCTCTTTAAGTGGATGTATATAAAAATTTGTTTTAGAATGTGGTATATTAATTTTATTTAAGTATATTTTTAGCTCTGCAGAATCTACAACTATATTTTTAGATATATCATCTATATTAAAATACATATAACTTCTGTAAGTATTTTTTCTTGTAAACCCAGCCTTTAAATCATTATGTTCTATGTTACTTTGAGAATTTGAATTTGTTATTGTAATACATTTTTTACATACAATTTGTGTTTTTTCACAAGGCATGCAATTCCCCCCTCATAACTAGAATATGTATAAAACTTAAAAAAAAGGCTTACAAAGTTTATCTTTTTTTAAGCCTTTTTTAAGTTTCATGACCGAAAATATAATTAACTTCTAAGAGAGGAGAGTGAAATGATGACAATATTTCTAAAAAAGAATCTATTTAAGATAGGTCTTATTTTTCTAATATTACTATCCGCATTTTTTTGTATTTACAGTATAAAAAATTACAAAGCAAATACTATTATATCTAAAAACAACATACAACAATTTAACAATAATAAAAGCAATAAAAATATTCCTGTTCCAAAAGATAATGCTAAATTTTCAAATGGAACCAGGTATAATCAAAAAAATAACATTCAAAATCAGCCAGGTAATAGTATGCATTTTGGCAAAGAAAACAGTAAGAGATCTAGAAATGGTACACATCAAATACCCGGTGGAGATATGAGAGGAGACTTTTCATCTACCAAAAGCAAATATGCACCTTTTTTAACCTTATATTTAATAGCCTTTTTAATTTTGTGTGCTGGAACTTTCTACTTTATAACTCATAGAGATTTAAAAATAAATAGAAATAATATAAAAATATTGATTTTTTCATTATTGTGTATAGGACTATTTTTAAGGATTTCACTGTCTACAGTTATGGAAGGCTATGGCGGAGACATAAATTTATTTAAAGATTGGGCATCAACTGCAGCAAATAGTTTCTCTCAATTTTATACAAATGCAAAATCTGGCGACTATCCACCTTTATATATGTATGTACTATTTTTAATTGGTAAAATTGCAAGTGCAAGTTCAATTAATCCATATTACACACTACTTTTGAAACTTCCATCAATAGTAACTGATGTGATTACAGCTTAT
Organism: Clostridium coskatii; assembly: GCF_001675205.1. NCBI lineage: Bacteria > Bacillati > Bacillota > Clostridia > Eubacteriales > Clostridiaceae > Clostridium > Clostridium coskatii. Next base: position 104,347 of record NZ_LROR01000037.1, read on the forward strand.
TTTATATACAGATTAGCTAAAAAGTATTTATCACTAGAATTTAGCGTTTTCCTTAGTGCATTTTACATTTTTAACCCGGTTACTTTTATAGACTCTGCACTTTGGGGACAAGTAGATTCTTTCTTTACACTAATTATAGTACTGTCACTGTTTTTGTTATCAGAAGGGAAGACAGTCTTATCATCTATAGCATTTACCTGTGCAGTGCTTATGAAACCTCAGGGAATTATATTTTTGCCAGTTCTTCTATTTGAACTAGTACGAGAAAGGAATTTAGAAACATGTGTAAAATCAATAATTTCGGCCCTTATCACAGCTTTAGTTATAATACTACCTTTTTCTTACAATCAAAATGCCCTGTGGATATTTAAATTATATTCAAAAACTATATCAGAGTACCCTTATGCTTCTGTAAATGGATTTAACTTTTTTAATTTAATTGGAGCGAATTATAAAAAGAATTCAGAAGTGTTTTTCATATTTAACTATCAGATTTGGGGAATGATTGCAATAATTGCAATTACTTTATCTTGCTGGTACTTATATGCAAAGAACAAAAACAGAGCATTTGTCTTTGCTTCAGCATTTGTTCAAATTTCAGGTGTTTTCACATTTTCCACAGGAATGCATGAAAGATATTTATTTCCTGCTGCCGCATTATCAATTATAAGCTTTATATACCTAAAAGATAAAAGACTATTAACCTTAGCAGTTGGTTACACTATAACAATTTACACCAATATTTATTATATTTTGTTTGGTGGTTCAAGAGGAATGAATTCAGATTCTCACAGTTTAATAACTGATGGTGTTTCGATGCTAAACATAATTTTGTTTATATATCTTATGAAAATATTAATAGATTTAATGTTAAAAATGAAAGGACGTGTAACTTATGAAAATTAAAAAAGCAATAATTCCTGCTGCAGGACTAGGTACAAGATTTCTTCCTGCTACAAAAGCTCAACCTAAAGAAATGCTGCCTATAGTAGATAAGCCGACAATTCAATATATAGTAGAAGAAGCTGTATCTTCTGGAATTGAAGAAATATTAATAATAACGGGCAAAAATAAGAGATCTATTGAAGATCATTTTGACAAATCCGTAGAGCTTGAAGATCAACTTAAAAAAAATAATAAAACCACTTTATTAAAGTTAGTTCAAAACATATCCAACATGGTAGATATATATTATACGAGACAAAAAGAACCTAAAGGATTAGGTCATGCTATAAGTCTTGCTAAAAATTTTGTAGAAGATGAACCTTTTGCAGTTATGTTAGGCGATGACATAGTTGACAGCAAAATACCCTGTCTCAAGCAGCTTATAGATTGTTACGATAACTACAATACTTCTATTTTAGGTGTCCAGCCTGTAAAGGAAGAAGCTGTATCAAAATACGGTATTATAAGTGACATTGAAGTTGAAAAGGGAACTTTTAAAGTCAAAGATATGGTAGAAAAGCCAACAGTCCAAGAAGCTCCTTCAAATATCGCAATTCTAGGGAGATATATTATAACTCCAAAAATATTTGAAATACTTGAAAAAAACAAATCAGATAAAAAAGGAGAAATACAGCTAACAGATGCCCTAAAAGAACTTGTAAAAACTGAAGCAATATATGGATATTGTTTTGAAGGCCAAAGATATAATGCAGGAGATAAATTTGGTTTCCTTCAAGCAAATATACACTATGCGCTAAAAAATAATGTCTTAAAAGGTGAGCTTTTGGAATATTTATCTACAATTAAAACTGCACTTTAGGAAAGTTCTAAGTAGAAGTTTCAAGTCATATAAAAACATGCTGACAAATTTCATCTTATAAGTTCCTATCAAAATTAAAATTGTGATATAATTTGCATATACAAATTTATGAAATAAACTAATGAATCCATAAGGTGGTAAGAAAAATGACAATACAGGTATATTTAGTTTTTATGCTAACTTTTATTATTTATGTTATAGGAACATTAGCATATTCTACTAGAACTGTGGGAATAAAAACTGGTAGAATTGCAGTATCTTTTGCTGTATTTAATGTTTTTGTACTTATACAAAGAACAGCTAATACTATTCAAGCTCCATTGTTAGCAAAAACTATTGAAAATGGTATAAATACAGGTCATTCTAGTAACTTACTGTATATTTTTAGATGGATAGTTTTTTCTATTACGTTAGCCACAATAGCTGGTGCAATTTTAATGCCAACTTTTATAAAAGTGTTTAGCAAATTGGTTATATCATTTAGTGTTTACAGGTCTGTACCTAGATTGATGATTCATGCATTTTCAAAATCAGGAATTGAGCAGTTTAAAAATAGTATTTCAATTCCTAAAAGAGAAAATTTATCTGAATTAAAGAACTTTAGAAAAACTCCTAAAAAGGTAATTTTACTAAATATTATTGCATTTTCTATATCAAGTATAAGTATTTTATCATCATTATATGCTGGATGCTTAAGTCCTAGTTTAAGAACTACTTGCAGCACTTTAGCATCTGTAATCAACAGTATTTCAACAATATTCATGTTTATATTTATTGATCCATATTTATCTATGATGACAGATGATGTGATAAGAGGAGAACGTACAGAATTGGAATTTAACCGCTGCATAATTTTTATTGTTGGTGGATTGATTATTGGAAGTATATTAGCACAATTAATATTAGTGCCTGCTTCACATCTAATAGTCCTTATAGCAAAGTTAATTTAGTTCATGTGAAAGTTTGTTTTAATTTCCAAACTATAAAGTTTAGTTTCTCACTTAAAAATAAACTTATGTGTAGAAATATTTTACAATAAGCAAACACATTTAAATATTTTGCATATAAGTCTTAGTAAAAAATTCCAGAAAAACTTAGACCTTTTGAATTGTCTGAGGTACGAGTTTTCAAAAGATCTTAGGTTTTCAAAATTTTTTGGTTAGACTTATCAAAATATTTAAGGAGCTGAAGGTTGTAGAAAATATCCATAGTATAAGTTGATTTTTTGCTTAGAAACCCTATCTAGGCTTCAAATGTGCTGAATGCCTCTAAGAATTTATCAATATCTTCTTCAGTATGCTTTACATTTAAAAATATAGCTTCAAATTGAGAAGGTGCAATATAAATGCCTTTGCTCAACATATGCTGAAAATACTTTGCAAAAAGAGCAGTATCACATTTTTTAGCATCTTCATAATTTCTAACTTCTGAATCTTTAGTAAAGAATATAGCAAACATTGCTCCGCACCTATTTACTACAACATTTATGCCCTTCTTTTTTGCTATGTCCTTTATACCCTGTTCCAATTTTGCACCTAATTTTTCAAGATGTTCATAGTAATCAGGATTGTCGTGCAGCTTCTTTAAAGTTGCAATTCCTGCAGCCATTACAAGGGGATTTCCGGACATTGTTCCTGCCTGATAGACAGGTCCCATTGGTGAAAGTTTTTCCATTATTTCTTTTCTTCCACCATAAGCACCACAAGGAAGACCTCCACCTATAATTTTTGCAAAAGTAGTTATATCCGGTTTTATTCCATAAATGCTCTGGGCTCCTTTATAGGCTACCCTAAATCCACTCATTACTTCATCAAAAATAAGCAAGCTTCCATTTTTATCACAAATACTTCGAAGCCCTTTTAAGAAATTGGCATCCCCAGGAATTACGCCCATATTTCCTGCTACTGGTTCTACTATAATCGCTGCAATGTCTTTACCATGCTTCTCAAAAATTTTCTCCACATTAGAAAGATCATTATATTTAGCTATTAAAGTATTTTTCACACTGTCCTCAGGAACCCCAGCGCTTCCTGGAATTCCTTCTGTCATGACTCCAGAACCTGCTTCTACTAAAAAATCATCAAAATGACCATGATAGCAACCTGCAAATTTTATTATTTTATTTCTTCCAGTACACCCTCTAGCAAGCTTTACCGCACTCATAGTTGCTTCTGTTCCTGAATTTACCATTCTAAGCATTTCTACATTATCTAAAGTGGTACATACATATTTTGCAAGCTCCAATTCAAGCTCTGTAGTAGCACCAAAAGATATAGCATTTTCACTTGTATCCTTTATAGCCTTTACCACATCATCATCACAGTGTCCTAAAATCATAGGCCCCCATGAGCATACAAAATCTATGTATTTATTACCATCCTCATCATAAATATAAGCTCCTTTTCCCCTTTTTATAACAGGTGGATTCAAAGGCACATCTTTAAATGCTCTAACAGGACTATTTACTCCTCCTGGCATGTATAATTTGGATTCATTAAATATATCATCATTTCTCATTAAGTTTTACATCTCCATTTCTTCATCATTAACAGAATATTTTATTTATAAGCTTTAAATATTCATCTTCTTTTCCTTGAAGTTTTGCTTCTTTTAACACATCTATAGCCCTGTTTATATACACTTTGGCTGTACTCTGTATCATAGTTTGTACGAGTACTTCATTATCTTTGGTATACCTCTTATTTTTAAAAGTCTCTATCCTCTTTTCACATATTTCACTTCCAAAACTTTTCATCTTCTGTATTTCCGGTGAAAGTTCATCTAAAGACTGCCATTTTATAAATTCATCTATATATTCTTGGATAATATACCTGTACTTTTCCATTTTTTCTTTTCGCATAATCTTATTATTTTCATCAATACTGCTTATATTATCTATATCATATACTTTTACATCTGGAAGAGTTAATACACCTGCATCTATATCTTTAGGTACTGCAAGATCAAATATGAGAAATTTCTTTTTAGGAAGTTCTTCTTTATAAATTATAGCATGAGGTGCAGAAGTACAACTTATAATACAATCCACATTGCTATAATAAGCTTTTCTTTCTTTAAAAGTTATGAACTTAATCCAGTTACAATTTTCATATAAATCTTTAACTTTGTTCAAATCACGTACTACGATATATACTATCTCGGTATTCAAGCCAGCTAAATATTTGAGAACAAGCCTTCCTATTTCACCAAACCCAATTACCATATACCTTTTTACTTTGCTCTTTTCTGCTTCTTTAACAGCTATTGATGGTACAGATACAGGTATTTTATACATTTCACAGTCATTCTTAAACTTCTTACCACAAGTTATTGCATTCTGAAATAGCCTCTGAAGCTGTCCTTTTATAGTCTTAGCTTTTAATGCCATATTATATGCAGTCTTAATTTGTCCTAAAATTTGATCTTCTCCCAAAATTTTAGAATGGAAACCACAACTTACTTCCATTAAATGCTTAATAGCATCTTCACTTTTTGCATAAAAGGTATATGTAATAAGTTCCCTGCTCCAACCTAAAGCATCAAATACAGCATTTATTAGTTCTTCACCTTGTATATTAGAATCCACATATATTTCTGTTCTGTTACAAGTACTCAAAATTAAAACGTTTGCTGTAATTTTATAAACATTTTTTAATTTATCTTCTAATTTTGACGATACAATAGAGAACTTCTGCCTTATTTCAATATCACATTCACTTTTTACCCCTATAAGTTGTATCATTTTATCAACTCCAATATTACAACTATATTATTATAATTAAAATATAACTTCACTATATACCTAAAAAACCCTTTAACTAAGTGTTAAAAGGTCTTCACACATAAAACATAAGTAATAAATACTTTATTTATTACAATGCCCCCTATCACTTGTAGAGTTAATGGCCTACTATATAGGCAGGTCTTCTGACTTAAGCTTCATCATTTAAGTATGCCTTCCCTATTTACAAGTGGCTTGTCTTACTTAAATTCACCTAATACAGCTACAAGATAGTTCAGGATTTCCACCTGATTCCCTTTTAATTAAATGTAATTAAACCTATACTATTATTTGTTAAATTTTATTTTACAACATTAATTTTCACCTTAATTATAACATTATCATAAAAAGAATCAACTATAGAGTTTCTAGATTGAAAGTTGACATATACCGGTTCATATGCTGACAAATTTCATCATACTAAAAACTTTTTATAGGTCTAAAGTTCGGTATTTTGAAAATCTAAAGAAGCTTATATAAACTCGTACCTCAGACATATATAAGCTTCTAAGATTTTCTAAAATACCTCACTAAGACTTATAAAAAAAGTTTTTAAGTGCGATTTCAATTTTGTCAGCATTATTTTCAAGTATAAGTTGAAATTTCAAGCTAGAATACCTCAATGTGGATTTATAACTTAAAAATCAGCTTATACGCAAGCATATTTTTACAATAATGAGGCTCTTTTAAATATTTTGCATATAAGTCTTAGAAAAAAATTCGTAAAAACTTAGAACTTTTGAATTGTCTGAGGTACGAGTTTTCAAAAGTTCTTAGCTTTTTTAGAATTTTTTACTTAGACTTATCAAAATATTTAACGAGCTGAAGGTTGTAAAAAATATCCAGAGCATACGTTGATTTTTTGTTTAGAAACTCTACCTCTATTTTACAGTGCCTTTTAAATCATACAGTGTTTCATTGTTCATGCCGCCCATTGGCTGAAAACGTAAGTTGCTGTTTCTTTTTGAGTTACTATCCATTTTACTATTATCAGTATTATTAGTAGAACTTTGACCTTTTTGAGCTTGAGAATTAGTAGTGTCTTTCCATTCAGCAGTTGAAACAGCTTTTCCATTTCTCTGAATCCAATTCATTATATCCTGAGAATCTCTTCCTCCCATACCTCCTGTAAGTACATATCTTACCTCACCTTTTTTAACCATTTGTTTAAATTCGCTTAAGGACAGTATCTTGTCAGATCCTGAGAAACCTCCAAGAGCCATTACGCTTTTGCCGCTTTCAATTATAATATCTTCAGCAGAAGCAGAACCTGAAACTACAAGAGCATATTTTTCATTTGAAGTATGACTTTCAAGGAATTTTATAAGCTTTGAATTCCTACTACTATTTTGTCCGCCCATCATCATGAAATTCCCTGATTCACCGCTTGACAGGAGCTCTAATCCTGCAGCAGGCAAAGAACTTAAGCTGTGAGTTATAGCAGCAGCAGAACCGACAGCAGGTGTTACCAAAATTCCTACAAGGGCAAGTGTTGTAAATATCTCGGCAAAGCTTCCATTATTGCCCTGATCCAAATTTCCTCTCTTGACTATTCTATATATTATAAGCAGTGCGGCAGATGCAAAACACAATATTATAGCTGCTATAATTATAGATTTTATAGTAGTGGATATAGTAGTAATAAAATAGGATAACATTAAAAGATGTACCAATCCTTCTACAATAAATGCTGCAGGCATTATCCATGATTTTATGCCGCCTTCCTTATATAGCTTCCACATGGAAGTAAGTCCTATTCCACATAAGGCTGCAATTGGAGGGGCCAGCATACTTAAATAATATGGATGGAACAATCCCTTTGTGTAGCTGAAATATATGAATTCAGGTACCAACCATAATGTCCATAATGTTAACCCCAATTTTTTCTTATTATCAAATGGGAACTTAAGTTTTTCTACTATTACAGATGCAGCAAGTCCAAATATAGCTAGAGGTAAAAACCAAACTATCTGGTCTGACAAAACATTTTTAGAAAATAATCTAGTAATACCTGCCGTTGTCTGTCCTCCAAAGCTTCCTGAAAGTCCATTTGGTCCACCAGGTCCGCCACCACCAGGTCCTCCACCTTGATTTTTGAAATTACCTTGTGTATTCTGACCTCCTGGGCCTCCTTGTGGACTTTGAACAGAATTTTTTGAATTTTGTGGAGGTGTCATTGCACTAGGAGCATTATTGTTTCCACTTTGTAAATTTGCCTGATTTTTGCTAAAATTACTTCTAAATTCTTTAAATTGAAAATTTCCTACCTTTCCTGATGGTGCTCCACCTATACCACCATTAGTACTGCTGAGCCTTTCCAATCCATTATGTCCAAATATAAGTTCAGTAACGGTGTTATTTGTACTACTCCCTACAAAAGGTCTGTTTTGCGATGGAACCAAGTCCACTGCTACTGCCCACGATAAAGATATTACTCCAAGAATAAGTGTACTTATAATCAAATGTTTTATCCTCTGTTTTACAGGTACAGCTGAAGAAATCAAATAAGTTATATATAGAGCAGGAGCTATCATATATGCCTGAAGCATTTTTATATTAAACCCTAATCCTACAAGAACCAAACTTATTATTAAATATTTAAGCTTGCCTTTTTCAGCAGCTTTGGATAAAAATAAGCAGGCAAAAAGTAATGTCACAATTAATAGATTGTCTATAGTATTATTCCTGCTGGTTGCTACAAAAACTGGCGTTATTGAAAGACATAGAGCTGATATAAGTCCTGCTATCTCTCCAAAAGATCTCTTTACTATATAATATAAGATTCCAACTGAAATTACTCCGGCAAGAGCCTCGGGAAATAATATACTCCATCCACTAAATCCAAATATTTTTGCTGATATAGTCTGTATCCAAAAACCTAAAGGTGGCTTATCAATGGATACAAATCCCGCGGGATCAAATGATACGAAAAAGAAATTTTTAAAATTCATGAGCATACTCTTTACACCTGCAGCATAATATGAATTTCCATATCCTTCTATAGTTAAATTTGCAAAATTTAATATTGCAGATATGACCAGAATTATACATAGTGCAAATCTTTCTTTTGTAAATTTTAATTTTTTCATAAGTTTTCCTCCTTAATTGAATACCCATATTTTATATAATAAAAAATTTATTACCTGAGCTATGAGTGTTACAATTATTTTTGATAAATACACGTTTAGATTAAAATCATTTATTAAAAATTTCATAAACACAAGTGTTGAAATAAGTGAAATAAGATTTACTATTGCAAATTGTGATACCTCTCGAATCACCTTTTTTCCAGAACTTTTATATTCAAAAGTCCACTTTTTATTGAATATGAAGCTATTTATAACTCCAAAACTATAGCCTATAACCTGGCTTATAGTATAATGGAGTCCAAATACACTTTGACAAAGGGTGAATACAGCAAAATCTATTATTGTATTTATGACACCAGTGGCAGAAAAACGACTTAGTAGTTTTAGTTTACCATTGAAAATAAAATCCATAGTTTTAATTAATTGATCCATACTTATCTACTCCTTTCTATTAGGCATTTTCAAAGAAATAACCAGTCAGTATGCTAGCCTATTTTTTATCATACTGCGTCGGCAGAACCCTTAGATAGGATTCACTATCTGCGAAACCTACCTCCCTGTCTGATAAAAAATATCCGTCGCATCTTTGACTTGTTATTTTCTTTCAAATGCCTTATTTACTATATTTTCAATAACATAATTAGGTCTTCCTTTACTTTCGTCGAAAATTCTTCCAATGTACTGGCCTATTATACCCATGCAACTTAATATTATCCCAAACATTATCAAATCAATTGATATTATGAGTCCAAAATTTACTATGCTGGTTTTTTGTAATATACATTTTGTAAACTCAACTATGATTGAAACAATTCCAATAAAAAGTGATAGTCCTCCTAAATATCCAGCAAGCATAAGCGGCTTATAAGAAAATGATGTTATACCATCAAAAGCCAGTTTCATCATTTTTTTAAGCGGATACTTGCTATCCCCCGCAAATCTTTCATGCCTTACAAATTCTACAAAGGTTTGTTTGTACCCAACCCAACTTACAAGTCCCCTCACATATCTATTTTTTTCCGGTAGTGAATTCAATGCATTGCACACTTTTCTATCTATAAGTCTAAAATCTCCGGTGTCTACAGGAATATCAATGCTAGTCATACTCTTTAATAATCTATAAAATGACCTTGCTGTAAATCTCTTAAAAAACGATTCTCCTTCCCTCTTAGCTCTTTTTCCATAGACGACATCATAGCCTTCCTTCCACTTATTAATCATATCTAAAATAACCTCTGGAGGGTCTTGAAGATCTGCATCTATTACAACTACAGCCTGCCCTATGGAGTTTTCCATTCCTGCAGTTATAGCACATTGATGACCAAAATTTCTCGAAAAATTAATAAGTCTTATATTTTCATCCTCACTACATATCTTTTCCGTCTTTTCCCTAGTCTTATCGCTACTTCCGTCATTTATAAATATAATTTCATAATTCTCTAAAGTAGAGTCCATAACTTTTTTAAGTCTTCTATAGCTTTCATCTATTACTAGCTCCTCATTATACAGTGGTACTACTATAGAATACATTACATTTTCATTCATGTTATTCACCTCAATTTAATGTTAGGCATTTTTAAAGAAATAACCAGTCAGTATTATAAAAAATATCCGTCGCATTTTTGACTTGTTATTTTCTTTCAAATACCTTAGAAACTTTATCGATCTAGCTTAATTATTATTTTGAGGTTTCAACCTTAAAACAAACTTAAAATTATAACAATAAATGGAGAAAAGTTTGTTAATTATATTTTATAGTTAAAATCATATAGCTTTATAGTATAATATTTAGAGATAAGGAGGGAATTTTATTATGAGATTACTTTTAGTTGAAGACGAAGTTATGCTTTCAGATGCTCTAGTTTATATTTTAAAGAAAAATAATTACGCTGTAGATGCAGCTTATGATGGAATTACTGGACAGGAAATGGCTGAATCCGAAATATATGATTTGATAATACTTGACAGAATGCTTCCAGAAAAAAACGGACTTGATATTTTAAAATTTATAAGAAAAAAAGGTATTGAAACCCCAGTGCTTATGCTTACTGCTATGGACTCAATTGAAAATAGAGTAGAAGGACTTGACAATGGAGCAGATGACTATCTTGTAAAGCCATTCTCTAAGGAGGAACTGCTAGCTAGAATAAGAGCTCTCAGCAGAAGGCATACAGATTTTATCCAACATGGAAGCATTAAGCTGTCCTCTCTAACTTTCAATCCACTGAGGGGAGAAATTGAATGCAATGGTAACAAAACTAAACTAACTACAAAAGAATCCCAGCTTCTAGAGCTTTTAGCCCGCAATAAAAATCAAGTACTAACTAAAGATCAAATTCTAGATAGAGTATGGGGCCTTGATTCTGACATAGAAATGAATAACAACATTGAAGTGTACTTTTCATACTTGAGGAAAAAATTAAGAGAATTAAAATGTAATGTAGTCATTGAAACTATAAGAGGTATAGGCTACTGCTTGAAAGAGGTTTAAATTATGTTTCGTAAATTAAAAATACAACTTATTCTAATCAATTTAATACTTACAAGCTTGGTATTAATAACCATATTTTCAGGCATATATATACTTATGAACACAAGTTTTGAACATTCTGCCTATATGCGTATGAGTAAAACAGCTGAAATGGAAAATATTCCACCTTCCGGGCCTCATGACAAAAACATGACTGCTTCTGAAAGCTTTTTTATAAAAATAAATTTTAAAAATCAAATTGAGGAAATATCCCCTAATTCCCCATTGTCTGAAAAAGACTATAAAGAACTATTAGAAAAAATATTAAAGAAAGACAAACTAAACGGCACTTCAACATATGGAAATTATATTTTGAGATATATTAAAGTTCCTAAAAGCTATGGACTTATTGTGGTTTTTCAAGATAAAGCCTTCGACGATGAAGTACTGCGTCGATTGATTACTATATCTGTAACAATTTACATAATAAGTCTCGTTTTTGTATTTATAATAAGCTTATTCCTTGCCAACATATCTCTAAAACCTATTATAAATGCCTGGAAAAAACAAAAAGCTTTTACTGCAGATGCATCCCATGAACTTCGAACTCCCCTTGCAGTTATAACCACTAATTTAGATATAGTACTAGACAATAAAGATGAAACCGTAGAAAGCCAGGATAAATGGCTTAAAAATATTAAGATTGAAACTACACGAATGACTAAACTCATAGAAGATCTTCTATTTCTTGCTAGATCAGATTCTCATAAAAACGGATTTGATACTTCTTCCTTTGATATAAGCAGTGCTGTAACTAAATCTGTAGTTCCTCTTGAACCAGTTGCCACAAAACATAAAATAGCCATTTTATCAGATATTCATCCGGATATAATTTTTTTAGGGAATGAGGGAAGGATCAACCAACTTATAACTATCTTAGTTGACAATGCAATAAAACATACCCCTGAAGGTGGCTCCATCAAAGTAACTTTAGGAAAAATAAAAAATAAAATTGAAATAACAGTGTCTGACACAGGGGAAGGTATAGCTCCAGAGCATCTAAATAAAATCTTTGAGAGATTTTACAAAGTTGATAAATCTAGATCAAATAGACAGGGTAATTTTGGACTTGGACTTTCCATTGCAAAGTGCATAGTGGAAGAACATAATGGAACTATAGATGTATCAAGTACTGTAGGTAAAGGATCTACTTTTAAAGTTATATTTCCGGTGAGTTAAAATATAGAGTTTCTAAGTAGAAAGTTTACTTAGAACAGCCATATACTAACAAATTTCATTACACTAAAAACTTTTAATAAGTCTAAAGCTTGGTATTTTGAAAACCTAAAGGTACTTAGATAAACTCGTACCTCAAACACATCTAAGTACCTAAGATTTTCTAAAATACCAAGCTAAGACTTATTTTTATAAAAGTTTTTAAATGTAATTTCAATTTTGTTAGTATATTTATGTATAAGTTAAAATTTCAATTATAATATCTCATATAATATTATTCATAAAAATGAACGTACATGTAGAAAAACTCTATGGAGTTTATATATGAAAAGTTCATTTATACCAATTCATATGCTGACAAATTTAACTTAGAAAACCTATCCAGATTCTATAACTTAAAAATCAACTTATACGCAGGCATATTTTTACAATAATGAAGCTCTTTTAAATATTTTGTATATAAGTCTTAGAAAAAAATTCTTAAAAAATCTAGGACTTTTGAATTGTTCGAGGTACGAGTTTTCAAAATTCCTCAGTATTTTTTTGAATTTTTTTCTTAGCCTTATCAAAATACTTAACGAGCTGAAGGTTGTAAAAAATATCCGAAGTATAAGTTGATTTTTCATTTATAAATTCTATAGGTTTTCTAACTTGAAAGTAATTTCAATGCAGCATTGCTCATGACTTCTACCCCGTATGCCATGGCTCTCTCATCTATGTCATACTTAGGATGATGCTGAGGGTATATAATACCTTTTTCAGGATTACCTACACCTACAAAGATGAAGCACCCTGGAATCTTTTGCAAATAGTACGAAAAATCCTCACTACTCATAAAAGGCTCTATAGCATGAGCTTTATGTCCAACCATCTCTTTACCAGCTTCTAAAACAATACTAGTAACCTTAGGGTCATTTGACAGCACATAAGTGCACCTATCTCTCTCGATTTCACATTTCGCACCTGCCATATCACACACATCTTCTACTATCTTTTTTATATGGCCAAATACTTTTTCTCGCACATTTTCATCAAGAGACCTTATTGTTCCCTTTAGTTCAGCTCTTCCTGCTATGGAATTGTAAACACGCCCTGAGTTAAATACTCCAACGGATACAACAGCTTGCTTCATTGGGTCTACATCTCTTCCAACAATTGTATTCAATGCCACCACTATTTGGGATGCCGTTAATATAGAATCTATAGTCTGATGTGGCATAGAGGCATGCCCTGCTTTTCCTTCAATAACTATTGTAAATTCATCACTTGCTGCCATCATAGGACCAGCAGATATTCCTACTGTTCCAAATTTAACAGGCTGCCATAGATGTGCTCCTATAATTGCATCTACATCTTTTAGTCCATCATCAGCTATAATTGCCGCTGCTCCTGACCCATCAGCTACTTCTTCTTCACTAGGTTGAAATATAAATCTTACAGTTCCCTGTATCTTATGACGAAGATTACTAAGCACTTTTATGACTCCCAAAAGCATAGCAATATGTCCATCATGACCGCAAGCATGACATGCACCCTTATTTTGAGATTGATAAGGCTTTCCACATTCATCTTCTATAGCAAGTGCATCCATATCTGCTCGAATTGCTATAATTTTACCTGGTTTTTCACCTTTTAATTCAGCAATAACTCCTGTACCAGCAGCTTTTCTAATTTCTAAGTCTAAGCCCTCCAGTACTTCAATGATTTTCTTTTGAGTAGCAAATTCTTTTTTACTTAACTCTGGATATTTATGAAAATATCTTCTTAGCTCAACTATTTCTGGGTAATATTTTTCTGTAAGTTCCTTTATATCACTCATAATTTCAAACCTTTCATTATTGTATTTTTACTTATCTGATGGCTGCCTACTGTAACACTCCCACGCACTCTGTGAAAGTGACTATCACCAAATCAAAGATTTGGGATATCTGCTTTTCCAACTAAGTAAGATTCATTGATACTCTGAAAATACATCTAATTCATCACTATCTACATCTTCTGATTTGACATAGGTCATAGCTCTGAATGTATCTAAAGAAGTTATTACTTGAATGTTTCTCTCTACGGCTGTTCTTCTTATGTGAAATCCATCTCTTCTAGAATCGTTCCCTTTAGTTGGTGTATTTATAACTAAATCCACCTCTTCATTTTTTATGACATCTATTATATTAGGATTTTCTTCGTTCATCTTTCTAACTTCTTTAACATCAATTCCGTTATCTCTTAAAAGTTTTGCCGTATTTCGAGTAGCCATAAATTTTATTCCCATTTTGTAAATTTCTTTAGCTATAGGTAAAAATTCTTGTTTGTCGTGATCTCCTATAGTAGCAAGCATTACTCCATTTTTCATATTAGAAAACATTCCTGCAGCTAAAAATCCTTTATAAAGTGCTCCCGTAAGAGTATTTGAAACACCCAGCACTTCTCCAGTTGACCTCATTTCAGGTCCAAGTGATACTTCAACATTTGGAAGCTTCTGTGTAGAAAATACAGGCACCTTAACTGCTACTATATTTGGTTCTTTTGAAATTCCAACTCCGTACCCAATATCCTTTAGCTTTTCACCCAGAGTTACCCTAGTTGCAATATCAACTATAGGTACACCGCTCACCTTGCTTATATATGGAACTGTCCTTGAAGCTCTTGGATTTACTTCTATTACATACAGATTTCCTTTATACTCTATAAACTGAATGTTAATCATACCTTTTATTCCGATTCCAGTTGCAAGCTTTTCGGTATAATCCAATATTTTTTTCTTCATTTCATCACTTATATTCTGACTAGGATACATAGTTATACTATCACCAGAGTGTATACCAGCCCTTTCAAGATGCTCCATAATTCCAGGTATAAGCACATCTTCTCCATCACAAATTGCATCTACTTCTATTTCTCTTCCCATCAAATACTTATCTATTAATATAGGATTTTTCCTATCTTTCTTAAAAGCCATGGATAAGTAGTAAGTAAGTTCTTTCTCATCGTAAGTTATTTCCATTCCTTGACCACCAAGTACATAAGACGGCCTTACAAGTACAGGAAATTCTAATCTTCTTGCTTCTTCCAATCCTTCTTCTACAGACCAGACACCTTTTCCCTTAGGTCTACTTATATTTAGTCTTTCCAAAAGGTCATCAAATTTTTCTCTGTCTTCTGCCTCATCTATTTGGTCTGCTGTTGTACCTAAGGTAACTATATTCTTTTCCTTTAAAAATTCTGCTAACTTTATGGCAGTTTCTCCACCAAATTGAAGTATTACACCATAAGGTTTTTCCTTATCTATTATACTTAGTACATCTTCTTCAGTTATAGGTTCAAAATACAATTTATCTGAAATATCAAAATCTGTACTTACAGTTTCAGGATTGTTATTTACTATAATAGTTTCTATATTTAACTTTCTAAGGGTCTTTATACAGTGAACAGAAGCATAGTCAAATTCTATTCCCTGACCTATTCTTATAGGTCCTGAGCCTATTACAATAACCTTCTTTTTATCTGAAACCTGAACTTCATCATATTGTTCATAAGTAGAATAATAATAAGGTGATAGGGCTTCAAATTCTCCCCCACAGGTATCTACCATTTTATAAGCCGGAGTTATGCTCCATATATTTCTAAGCTTATATACTTCTTCCGGAGATACTCGGAGCATATCTGCTATGCCTTTATCTGAAAATCCTTTCCTTTTAAGCAAAGTTAGCCACTCTTTATCCATATTGGAAATGTCACTTAACTTTAATTTTTCTTCTTCATCTATTATCCATTGGAATTTCTTTATAAAGAATATGTCTATTCCTGTAATCTCAGCTAGTTTTTCAATTCTATATTTTCTCCTAATCATTTCTGCCATCGCAAATATTCTTTCATCATCAGGATATGCTATTCTTTCTTTAAGTTCTTTCATGGTGAAATCTTTAAATTTTTTATATTCTAAAGAATAGGCCCCTATTTCAAGAGATCTAATACCTTTTAAAAATGCTGCTTCAAAGTTACTGCCTATTGCCATTATTTCACCTGTAGCCATCATTTTTGTGCCAAGTTCCCTATCCGCATTGTGGAATTTATCAAATGGCCATTTAGGAATTTTTACTACTACATAGTCAAGAGATGGCTCGAAACAAGCATAAGTCTTTTTAGTAACTGCATTTTTTATTTCATCCAGTCCATATCCAAGAGCTATTTTAGCTGCAACCTTTGCAATAGGATATCCAGTAGCCTTTGATGCCAAAGCTGAAGAACGGCTTACTCTTGGATTTATTTCTATAACTGCATATTCAAAAGATTTTGGATTAAGTGCCAACTGGACATTGCATCCGCCTTCTATTCCAACTGCGTTTATTATATCAAGGGATGCAGTTCTAAGCATTTGATATTCCTTATCAGATAAGGTCTGACTAGGGGCTACTACTATACTGTCTCCTGTGTGAATTCCAACAGGATCTATATTTTCCATGTTGCATACAGTTATGCAGTTTCCAAAGCTGTCCCTCATAACTTCATATTCGATTTCCTTCCAGCCTTTTATACTCCTTTCAAGAAGTACCTGCCCTATGGAGCTGAGTTCTAGTCCCGATTCCAGTATGGTCTCCAGCTGTTCTTCATTTTCAGCTATTCCGCCGCCTGTTCCACCTAAGGTATATGCAGGCCTTACTATAACAGGATAACCTATTCTGTTTGCAAATTTTTTACCGCTTTCCATATCCGTTATTATTTCACTTTCCACAACTGGCTGATTTATTTTATTCATAGTATCTCTAAAAAGTTCTCTATCTTCACCTTTTTTTATAGCTTCTATAGAGGTACCTATTATATTCACATTATATTTTTCAAGTATTTTCTTTTCATACAATTCCACTGTCAAATTTAATGCAGTCTGTCCACCCATGCCTGCTAAAAGGCTGTCAGGTCTTTCTTTTTTTATAACTTTTTCTACGAATTCAACCGTAAGAGGTTCTATATAAACTTTATCAGCAACCTCCTTATCTGTCATTATGGTCGCTGGATTACTGTTTATAAGTACAACTTCTAACCCCTCTTCCCTAAGAGATTCACAAGCCTGAGTTCCAGAATAATCAAACTCTGCTGCCTGACCTATAATTATAGGGCCAGATCCTATTACTAATACTTTTTTAATATTTTTATTTAAAGGCATAAAAACCTATCTCCCTTCTATTCAATGCACAATTCTCAACTATTTTAAAGTGCGTATTTCATAAACTCATCAAATATATAATTATTGTCTTCCGGTCCCGGACATGCTTCCGGATGAAATTGTATTGAGAATATAGGAAGACTTTTATGCTTCATTCCTTCTATAGTTCCATCGTTTAAACTTACATGAGTTATTTCCATATCTTCAGGCAGTATATTGACATAATAGCCATGATTTTGAGAAGTTATATGCACTTTACCGCTTATAAGATCTTTTACAGGATGGTTGCATCCTCTGTGACCAAATTTGAGTTTAGCTGTGCTTCCTCCTAGGGCTAATGCCAAAAGCTGATGTCCAAGACATATTCCTGTAATAGGTTTTTTGCCTATAAGCTTTTTTATATTTTCAATTTCACAGGTAAGATCATCTGGATCTCCCGGACCATTTGATAAAAATATCAAATCTGGATCAATTTGAAGTACATCTTCTGCTTTAGTATTTGAAGGAAATACAGTTACTTTACATCCTCTATCTACAAATGCTTTTACCATAGTTTTTTTAATTCCGAAATCCATAATAGCAATATTTCTTTTGCCTTCACCTATAGCATATTTTCCCTTTGTACTTACCTCAGATACTGCATTTTTATTGGAAAAAGATTTAATTTTATCTTTTACAGCTGCAAAGTCCAAGTTCTCTATAGTTATAATTCCCTTCATAGTACCACTTGTTCTAAGCATTTTTGTAAGTGCTCTAGTATCAATCCCTGAAAGTCCCAAAATTTTATTTGTTCTAAGATAATCAGATAGTTCTAATTCAGACCTAAAATTGCTGGAATAACTACATACTTCTCTTACAATGAACCCTTTTACTTTTGGGCTGGATGATTCCATATCTTCTAAATTAATTCCATAATTTCCTATAAGGGGATAAGTCATAGTTACTATCTGACCATAATAAGAAGGATCTGTGAGTATCTCCTGGTACCCTGTCACCCCAGTATTAAATACTACTTCACCTATAGTATCTTTTAGATACCCAAAAGCTTCCCCTTCAAAGATACTTCCATTTTCCAATATAAGTTTTGCTTTCATAATATACCTCCTGCATTTTTACAAGTAAAAATACACTTATCCATCTTAAAAAACAAAAAAAGCAACAGAAAAATATTTTTAAAAATAATTTTTCTATTGCCAAAGTTTCTATATTCAAATACAAAACTATTCATTTTTTTTAGGATATAAAAAAGCTTACCCATAACATACCTCTTTCTGGCCTCACAGGACCAATTTAAAGTGTATTTTTCACTTAAATTCTAAACTTTATTTTAATTAAAATATGCGCTTATGTCAAGTATCAAAAAATGTATTTTTTAAATTAAACATCCTGTTTGTTTAAGTATGGCAAAATCAATTATCAGATAAAACTTAAATTATTACTTGGAATAATATTCTTGAAAATGAAAACAAACGGGTATATAATAAGAACTGTTAATACACGAACAGTTTTTATACAAATAATGCTTGAATAAACCATTAAAGGAGGTTGTATATGAAAAAAGCTATTTTATTTAGCCTGGCTACAGTAATATTTTTGACAGGCTGCGGTTCTACAAATACTACAAGTAAAAATATTAAAAACATCAATCAAAATACCAATGATCAATTTTTAATGGGAGGAAAAATTTCAACAAATGAACAGGCAAATATAACTTCAAAAATTTCAGCAAAAGTTTCTGAAATATCCGTTGACTTGGGTTCAAAAACAAATGAAGGCGACGTACTTATTAAACTAGATACAAAAGATCTTCAAGGACAAGTTGATCAAGCCCAAGCAGCTTTAAATACAGCAAATGCAAATTTAACTAATGCCCAAAACATCACTCGTCCTGAACAAATCGCTGAAGCTCAGTCTTCTGTAAGCAGTGCTTCTCAAAGTTACGAAACAGTAAAAAAGAACTACGACCGTGTACAGGCTTTAGTAAATGCAGGAGCAGCAACTCAGCAGGAATTGGATTCGGCCAATCAGCAGCTTGCTACAGCAGATTCACAATATAAAACTGCCCAAGAACAACTCGCTATGCTAGAAAATGGTCCCACAAAATCATCTATAGATGTTTACAAAGCACAGGTAGATCAAGCTCAAGCAGCTTTAAAAACTGCACAGACAGCTCTAAGCAATGCTATTATTACAGCACCTATTTCTGGAGTAGTAAACACAAGAAATGTCAATGTAGGAGATACAGTATCCCCTGGTGCAACACTTCTTTCTATAATAAATTCCAGCAACCTCTATGTAAATGCCTATGCACCTTTAGATATTGTAAGTCAAATTAAAGAAGGACAAGAAGTAGCTGTAAAAGTATCTGAAATACCAGATAAACAATTTAAGGGTAGAATAGCCGTTATAAATTCTAATTTAAATTCTGAAAGCAGAGACATTTTAGTTAAAGTAAGCCTAACAGATAAAGATTCACAGCTAAAACCCGGTATGTTTGCTGAAATTGGACTTGAAAAATAGAGAAAGAAGGTATTTCAAATATGAAACAGAAACGAAAAATATTGATTGTAGGAATATTAGTAGTAATTGCAGCCGCACTCAGTAGTATAGGATTTTATTATTGGTATGAAAATACCTACTATGTTTCAACAGACGATGCAAGAGTAGATGCAGACCTAGTCAACGTAACTCCACAAATCAGTGGTAAATTGCTAGAACTCAATGTGGATGAAGGAGATATTGTTATTAAAAATCAAATATTAGCCCGTCAAGAAATGTCAGACCTATCTGACTCAAAGGTAGATCAATCTTTAATAAGATCACCTATAAATGGCATAATTATTAAAAAGCAGGGAACCATCGGTGAAATTTGGTCTCCTGGTCAAACCCTAGCTACTTTAATAGATCCAAATAAACTTTATATAACTGCTGACATAGAAGAAACAAAGCTTGGAAAAATAAGAGTTGGACAGCCAGTTAGCATTACTATAGATGAGTATGGGTCTCAAAAATTTACCGGTAAAGTAAAATCTGTAGGAGAAGCAGCCCAATCTGCACTATCTATTATACCAACTACTACTAGTGGTACATTTACAAAAGTAGTTCAGAGAATACCTATAAAAATTTCTCTAGATAAATTTAACAACAAAATACTTCCAGGTACCAATGCCGTTGTTAAAATTCGCATAAAGTAATGGGGTGATATAATGGAAGAAAACAACAATAAATCTATATACAGCTGGCTAGCATTAATTGTTGTAGTAATAGGAACTTTTATGTCCATACTTGACAGTAGTATAGTTAATATCGCTATTCCAAAGATGATGGCAGTCTTTGGAGTATCAATGGATGATTCAAAATGGATACTGACATCATATACCCTAGCTCTTGGTGCAATTATACCTCTTACGGGGTATCTTCAGGAAGTTTTCGGTTCTAAAAAAATATATATGTTTGCGCTTGCAATGTTCACTTTGGGCTCCATGCTGTGTGGATTTGCCTGGAACAATACATCTATGATAGTATTTCGTATTATACAAGCTTTAGGCGGCGGCATGATAATGCCTGTAGGTATGTCCATAATATATGAAATATTTCCTAGAGATAAAATAGGCCTAGCCCTTGGAATTTGGGGAATAGCTTCCATGGCAGCGCCTTCCATAGGACCTACTTTAGGTGGATATATTATTCAAAATATGAACTGGAGACTTATTTTCAACATTAATGTTCCCATAGGCATACTAGGTGTAATTTTAGCTGGAATTCTACTAAAAGACTCCCAAAAAATTACATTTAAGTCTTTTGATGTAATAGGCTTTTTATCCTCTACAATTGGAGTAGTAAGCATTTTATATGTACTTGGAGAATGGACTTCAATTGACTGGAGCAAAGTACAATACCCACTGCTTTTGACTTTAGGATGCCTAAGTCTTATACTATTCGTAGTAAATGAACTTACCCACCCACAGCCACTTTTAGACCTCACTGTATTTAAATTATTTGATTTTAGTGTATGTCAAATAATAATCTGCGTTTTGACCATGGCACTTATGGGTGGGGTATACGTGCTGCCCTTATTCCTCCAAAACATAAGAGGATATACAGCAATGGAAACAGGTTTAATCATGCTGCCTGCTGCACTTGTAGTTGGAATACTAATGCCTGTTAGCGGTAACTTGTTTGATAAAATTGGTGCCAAGCCCTTAGTTATACCCGGACTTATAATACTAGCCTTAAGTTCCTATCATCTTTCAGTTTTAATAAACATGAATTCCAGTAGAGAAATGATAACCTTAATTCTATGTATAAGGTCAATTGGGCTAGGATTTACCATGATGCCAATTAATACTGCAGGAATGAATGTAGTACCACAAAACTTAATTGGGAAAGCATCTGCTCTTTCTAGTACTATAAGACAAATAGCAAGTTCCCTCAGCGTAACAATAATGTCCGCCATAATACAAAGCAAAACTAACTATAATTATTTAAAATTATCTGAGCAAATAAATGTCTACAATAAACCCGCTAATGATACAATAAATATTCTTACGAAATCATATATGCAAGAAGGCCTGCCCCAAGGCACAGCTAAAGCCTCTGCATTATCTACGTTAAGTAAATTGTTTCAAGGACAGGCTACTATAGATGCTATGGCTTATGCAGTTGCTATTACTTCTGTTATAGTAATTGTCACTATAGTCTTAACTTTAATGATGAAAAGTAAAAAAACAGTGAAAGGAGATGATCACAATACCAACACAAAAGAACTTGCCGCCACGAAATGATGAATTAATATTAGAGCAATCGGATAAAATAATTAATCTTTTTAAAAGTATCCATAAAATTATTGGTCATAAATTTAGAGAGATTGCAGGACAATACGGATTTACGGTACCTCAACTGGCAGTTATAGTTCATCTATATAAAAAACCTGGTATGACATTAAATGAGTTGAGCAATCATTTGTTGCTTGCAAAGAGTACAGTATCCGGTATAATAGATCGTTTGGTAAATCAAGGCATTGTAACCCGAGAAATACCTGAAAACAACAGGAGAATTGTAAGACTATCTATATCAGAAAAATTTAAAAAAAGCAATGATATAGTAAACATAAGACAAGTCTTTATTTCCAACTGTATATCCGATACTATAAGAAATATGGATAACGAGACAGTAGATCAATTTATTCATGCCTTAGAACATTACAAATCACTATTAGAAGATCTTAAATAATAGGGAAAATGCTTCCGCAAAATTTGCTGCTGAAGTATTTTCCCTTTACCTTTCTTTTGATCCTTATAAATTTATCCGTGGCTTCCATCCTCTTAAGCAAACTCCACCTGAATCTAAGAATCACTTGATTGAAATCACAAGTGCTATCAATTATTATACATAATAAATACCTATGCTGCGTAGTATTTAATAGATATAATAAAAAGGAGAGGAGAATATGAACTTTAAAGATATAATTGAAAAAGACAGGGAAATAAGGAAAAAACATGAGTTTAAAGGAACTTTTCTAGAGTACTTAGAAATTGTAAAAAAGAACCCTAAAATCGTAAAATTATCTCATAGAAGAATGTATGATATTATAATGAATAAAGGTTATGAAGTCTTAAAACCTGAAGAAAATCCAAGAATAAAAAAATTATACGGTAATGAACCAATTAGAAGGTATAACTTTTTTAAAGATGACTTTTTTGGAATTGACAAAGTCATAATGAAATTAGTGAATTATTTCCACTCTGCAGCAATGATGGGAGAAGAATCAAGACAGGTGCTTTACCTAGTAGGTCCTGTAGGAGCTGGTAAATCATCTCTAGTAGAATCAATTAAAAAAGCTCTTGAAACCTCAGAGCCTATTTATGCTCTTGAAGGATGCCCTATGAGAGAAGAGCCTCTGCACCTTATACCAAAACATTTAAAAGGAAGCTTTGAAAAAGCACTCGGTGTAGAAATTGAAGGCGATTTATGCCCTGTTTGTAAATATAGGCTAAAGCATGATTACGGCGGCGAATATGAAAAATTTCCTGTAACTACTACTGACTTTTCCATACGATCAAGAAAGGGCATTGGAGTAGTACCACCAGTTGATCCTAATAACCAAGATACATCTGTACTCACAGGTTCTATTGATATATCAAAGATGGATATGTATCCTGAAGATGATCCTAGAATATTCTCACTAAATGGTGCTTTCAACGTAGGTAATAGAGGGCTTGTAGAATTTATTGAAGTTTTTAAAAACGATGTTGAATATCTTCACACAATAATTACAGCTACCCAAGAAAAATCAGTTCCATCTCCAGGTAAGGGTTCAATGATTTATTTTGATGGAATCATTCTAGCACATTCTAATGAATCTGAATGGAACAAATTTAAATCTGATCATACTAACGAAGCAATACTAGATAGAATAGTAAAAATTGAAGTTCCTTACTGCATGGAATTAAATGAAGAAATTAAAATATACAAAAAAATACTTGGCAAGAGTCAATTTAATGCACATATAGCACCTCATACCATAGAAATAGCAGCAATGTTCGCAATTCTATCCAGACTTTCACCTTCCAACAAGGTAGATCCTATGACAAAATTAAAAATTTATAATGGAGAAGATATAGTTGAAAAAGGCACAACTAAAAAAATTGACTTTTCAGAATTAAAAGAGGAAGCAGGTTCTAGAGAAGGAATGACAGGCATTTCCACCAGGTTTATAGTAAAAGCCTTAGATAGTGCACTTTCAAACTCAGAGTACAACTGTATAAATCCTCTCAGCGTAATGGAAAGCTTAACAAAAGCAGTTAAAGATTTAGACACAGCTGAAGATGATAAACAAAGATATTTAACTTTTATAAAAGATACCATTAGAAAAGAATATAACAAAGTATTGGAAAAAGAAATAACCAGAGCTTTTATTCACAGTTTTAAAGAACAGGCAGAAAGCCTTTTTGACAATTACCTAGATCATGCAGAAGCTTATGTAAATAAAAATAAAATTAAGGATCAATCTACTGGAGAAGAATTAGAACCAGATGAGACTTTCATGAGATCTATAGAAGAACATATTGGCATCTCCGAAAATTCTGCAAAAGGATTTAGAACCGATGTAACTTCATATATGTTCTACGTTATAAGAAATGGAGGAAAAATCAGCTATACTTCCTATGAGCCTCTTAAAGAAGCTATTGAGAAAAAACTCACTGCATCTGTAAAAGAACTATCCAGAGTTATAACTAAATCAAAAGTAAGGGGCAAGGAACAAAATGAAAAATATAATTCCATGGTTGAGGAAATGAAAGCAGATGGATATTGTGACCACTGCTGTGACGTTATTTTAAAATATGCTGCCAACAACCTATGGAAGGATTGATATTATGGCTATTTTTAGAGAATTTGATCCAAGGGATCACCATGATAGATCCTTAGAAGATAGAAGGCGCCACAAACAATTAGTAGAGAAATCCATAAAGGATAATCTTGCAGATATAATATCAGAAGAAAGCATTATAGGTCAAAGTAAAGATAAGAAAATTAAAATTCCCATAAAAGGCATTAAAGAATACCACTTTATATATGGAGACAATAGTCCCCAAGTTGGAAGTGGAAATGGATCTCAAAAAAGAGGAGATAAAATTGGAAGATCCCTAGAGAAAAATGGAAGCAAAGGCAAAGGCGGTGCAGGTAACGAAGAAGGGGAAGATATGTACGAAACTGAAATTACCCTAGAAGAACTTATGAATTACCTTCTTGAAGATATGGAGCTACCTTTGATGGACAAAAAAAAGTTTTCAGAATTATTATCTAAAAAATCCTTAAAGAAATCAGGATATCAAAGAAATGGAATAAATCCAAGGCTTGCTAAGAAAAGAACTGTTATAGAAAAACTAAAAAGACAGCAAAACTCTAAAAGAGCTATTAGAGAAGCTTCCAAAGACCCACTATTTCAAAATAAAACTATTTCTAAAGATATAGACTCAAGATTTCCTTTTAGACAGGAAGATTTAAGATATTTCAGAATAAAGGAGAAAAAAAAGCGTGAATTAAATGCTGCTGTCATATGCGTAATGGATACATCAGGTTCCATGGATAGCACTAGAAAATTCTTAGCTAGATCCTTTTTCTTTATTTTGTATCAATTTGTAAAAGCTAAATACAATAATGTTGAAATTAAATTTATTTCTCACTCCACTAAAGCAAAGGTAGTTACTGAAAATGAATTTTTCCACAAGGTAGAATCTGGTGGAACCTATATATCCAGCGGATTGAATAAAGCTCTTGAGGTAATTGAAGAAAATTATAATCCTGCTTACTGGAACGTATATACCTTTTATGTAAGTGACGGTGACAATTGGGATGAAGACAACGAGCGTGCTTTAAAAGCCGCCAAAGATTTATGTGAAGTCTGCAATCTTTTTAGCTATGCAGAAATCATACCCAGTTATTTTGGAAGTAATATAAAAAATATTTTCCGTCGAGGAATAGATAAAAATAACTTTTCCACTGTAACTATTAATGAGAAGCAAGACTTATGGATATCTCTTAAAAAAATACTGAAAAAAGAACTGGAAGGAAGGTGATTTTTCTGGAATATACAGGTACAGATTTAGAAAAATGGTGTGACATTATAGAAGATACATCTAAAAAATCAGGACTTGACTTTTATCCTCAAGAATTTGAAATTGTAAGTTATACAGACATGATAGGATACGAAGCCTATCTGGGAATGCCTGCTAGATACCCTCACTGGAGTTTTGGCAAATCCTATGACAGGACAAAATCACTTTACAAATATAACCTTACAGGACTTCCTTATGAAATGGTAATAAACTCAAATCCCTGTCTTGCTTATTTGATGAAGGACAATACACTACTACTGCAAATTCTAACAATGGCTCATGTATACGGACACAATGATTTCTTTAAAAATAACAGGTTGTTTAAAGAGGGTACTAAAGCATCCTATACTCTTGAAATGTTTAAAAATGATGCAGATATGATAAGAGAATATATAAATGACCCAAGCATCGGGTA
The DNA here is from genome assembly GCF_001675205.1 of Clostridium coskatii. Classification (NCBI taxonomy): domain Bacteria; kingdom Bacillati; phylum Bacillota; class Clostridia; order Eubacteriales; family Clostridiaceae; genus Clostridium; species Clostridium coskatii. The sequence continues at coordinate 130,879 of NZ_LROR01000037.1, forward strand.
TGAAGGAGTAGAAAAAATTTTAAATGCCGCTCATTCCATAAGATTTCAAACAAACAGAACCATAGGTGCAAAAAAAACAGAGGAGGAATCAAAAGAAGATTTAATAGATTTTATTATAAATCACAGTCAACTAGAAGAATGGCAAAAAAATGTTTTATATGTAGTAAAAAAAGAAACTGCATATTTTATACCTCAGGTTGAAACAAAGATTATGAATGAAGGTTGGGCAAGTTACTGGCATTATAAGACCTTAAATAGACTCGACCTTTCGCCTTCACTTCACATTGAATTCATTAAAAGACACAATGATATAATTACACCTATTATGGGAGGAATTAACCCCTATTATATTGGCTTTAAAATATTTGAAGACTTAGATAAAAGATACGGAGAAAATAAGATATTTGAAGTAAGAGCACTGGAAAGAGATGCATCTTTTATTCGAAGATACTTAACAAAAGAGCTGTGTTATGAACTAAATTTATTTGAATATGCAAAACAGCGCAGTGACTATGTAATAAAAGAAATTCCTGATGAAAAGGGCTGGATTGAAATTAGAAATACCCTATGCAATAATTGTAGCATGGGTTCCATTCCCAATATCGTTGTTGATGATATTTTAAAAAAGGACAATACCCTCGTATTAAAACATATTTACGATGGGAGAGAATTAAATTCAAATTATATGGAAGCTACTTTAAAATGCATTTATGAATTGTGGGGATATCCCGTGAAATTAAACACTAAAATAAGCAAAGAAGATATAGAAGTATGCTGCAGCGAGCCTACTACTATCACTTATAAAACTTTAAGATGTGATTAATAATAAGGTTTCTTGATTGGAAATTAACTTATACAGAGCATGTAATAACAAATTTCAACGCCTTAAAAACTTTTGACAAGTCTAAAGTTTGGTATTTTGAAAATCTAAGAACCTTAACTAAACTCGTACCTCAGACATATCTAAGCTCCTAAGATTTTCTAAAATACCTCACTAAGACTTATGGAAAAGTTTTTAAAGGTGCTTTCAATTTTGTTATTACATTTTTTTGTATAAGTTAAAATTCAAATTAAAATCACTATATAGATTTTCTAGGTTTAAAGCCCTCTAGATAGTTAATCCTAGAATTAAACTTGTCCAAATTGTCAGTTTAATTTAAATGTTAAAATTATAAATTCAACCAAGATTTATAATTAGCAATTTTCAACACTTATAGATTTATTTTTAAACTCTACAATCTGCATAGGTATTCTAACTTAAAAATCAACTTATACGCAGGCACATTTTTACAATAATGAAGCCCTTTTAAATATTTTGTATATAATGCTTAGAAAAAAATTTTTAAAAAATCTAGAACTTTTGAATTGTCTGAGGTACGAGTTTTCAAAAGTTCTCAGTATTTTTTTAAATTTTTTGCTTAGCCTTATCAAAATGTTTAACGAGCTGAAGGTTGTAAAAAATATCCGCAGTATAAGTGATTTTTCGTTTGGAAATTCTATGATGTTTCAATTAAAGTTCTTCCATTATTTGTCTTGCTATATAATCCCCATCTATCTCATCATCCACTTGAATATTTATAACTTGGCTTTTGCCGGAAGCCTCCCCTGTCATATATAATATTTCTCCTGAATTATCATCTATTTTTTTAACCACTACGGCTTTATCTCCTTTTAATACCTTCAGCTTTTTACCACCTTCTACTGGCAGCCAAAAACTCTGAGTAAATTGAATTTCGTGTCCAATTTTATACTTCATAAAATACCCCCTTTATCTAATTAAGAGTTAATAATTAAAGTTTAAAGTTCACATAACAAAGAACAGATAAAGATGATTTCCATCGTACCTCAGGAAATCTATAATTTAAAGATTTTCTGACGTTAGGAAGAAAATTATCCTTATTTGACATTTGAACTTTGCACTTTGTTCTTTAAAAAATTACTTCGCATTATTTTTATATTAGGTCACAACTTATTATGTGCAAAAGTTAAGTTATACAATCTTATAGTCTTACTTATCTTCCATTATGCCATACTTTTTTTCAAATGTTAACTTTCCCTCTACAAGTCTGGATATTACCATACTAGCTACTGTATTTCCTGTAGAATTAAGCACAGTAGCCGGTGCATCTATTATTACACTTATAACTGCAATTATAGGAAGCAGCTCCGTTGGAAGTCCGTATACACTTAATATAAGCATCTCACCAATCATACCTCCGCTAGGTATAGCTGCCATTACAGCTCCAACTAAAAAGGATACAAAAATTATGGAAAGTATGGCTGAAGGACTGGTCATACTTCTTCCAAATAGTCCAAACAAGAAAGTGATTTTCATAACACCACCAATTACAGAACCATCTTTATGAATATTTGCCCCTAATGGGATTACCGTTTCAACTATATCCTCTGGTACTCCCATTTTTTTTGTACATTCTAAATTAACAGGAATACTTGCTGCACTTGAGCAAGTTGCTAGTGCTGTTATTGTTGGAGCTACAGCGTTTTTCCAGAATGTTTTAATTCCAATCTTGCCACTAGCTAAAAATGCATAGAAAGTAAAGAACCCGAAATAATAAATAACTGATATAACTATATATAGAATAAATACTCTTAAATATCCCTGAAGTATTTGTGGTCCAAGAGATCCTATTACTGCAGCAAAATAACATCCAAGACCTATTGGAGCATAGTACATTATTATTTTAACCATTTTCATCATTACATTAGATGCTGCCTCTAAAAATTTTGCAACAGGTTCAGCCTTTTCCCCAAGGGCTGAAGTCGAAATACCAAAAAGTACTGAAAATACAATGAGCTGCAGCATATTACTTTTAGAAAACAGAGAAACAAAATCTGAAACAGTAAGAGTATTTACAATCTGCTGTAAAAGCCCTACTTGCTTCACTTTATCAGCAGCACCTCCTCCAGCTGTTACAATCTTTTTAAGGGCTGAATAATCTATACCTCTTGCAGGATTTACTATTAAAGCACCTATAAGACCAATTACAGACGCTGCAAGCGCAGTGCATATAAATACTACAAAGGTACTTGCCATAATTTTACCTAATCTTTTCATACCTTTCATGTTTGCTATAGCAGAAGTAACGCTAAAGAATACCAAAGGTATTATAACCATAAACATTAAATTTAAAAATAAATCCCCAAAGGGCTTTAATACTAGTGCCTTAGATCCTAACAATACGCCTATAATTGCACCTAAAATTATTGAGCCTAATAATATAATGGAAAATTTGTAGTTTTTAAAAAAGCTTTTCATTTCCTATCACTCCTTTCTACAAACTGTTAATTTCTATCCTAAAAGTCCGTAATTTTTTAATTCATTTTCTAATATTTTTAAGTTTTCATCTGTCATAGTAGTAAGTGGAAGTCTTAAGTTTCCAACATTTTTGCCTAAAATGTTCATAGCAGTTTTTACTGGAATAGGATTCGTCTCTATAAACATTGCCTTTATAAGTGAATATAAATCCAACTGTAACTTAAGTGCAGCCTTTATATCACCTTTAAAGAATAATTCACACATTTTTTCCATATCACAGGGTACTATATTCGCCATTACAGATATTACCCCACATCCCCCTAAAGACAATATTGGAATTACCTGGTCATCGTTTCCAGAATATATGTCAATTCTCTCACCACAAAGTGCTTTCATTTCAGCAATTTGACTTATATTACCACTGGCTTCCTTTATTCCGCTTATGTTTTTAAATTCGCATAATTTTTTCAAAGTTTTTGGAAGTATATTCAATCCTGTTCTTCCTGGAACATTGTAAACTATTATAGGAGTTTTTACTCTATCGTTTATTACTTTAAAATGTTCTATAATTCCTTTTTGTGTAGTTTTATTGTAATAAGGAGTAATTACGAGAAGACCATCTACACCTATGCTTTCAGCCCATACGCTCATATCTACAGCCTGCGCAGTACAATTACTACCTGTACCAGCTATTACTGGTATTCTTCCACTTACCGTATCTACAGTAAACTTTATAGTATCTTTCTTTTCCTTTTCCGTCATTGTAGTAGCTTCACCTGAAGTTCCACAAATAACTATAGCTTTCGTACCTGATTTTATATGCCATTCTAAAAGTTCCTTTAATTTGTCAAAGTTTACAGTGCCATCTTTAAATGGAGTTACAATTGCAACTGCAGAACCAGTAAATAAACTCATAAAAACACCTCATTTTTTGATTTAATCTTTATATTTATTATATACTGATTTTTTACTTGTTTTATTGCGAAAAGTGCTTGAAATATTGCGAAAAATGCTTTAGCATATAAATATAATATAGTTGAGGTATGGTTGAATGATTAAAAATACAACTCAAAAAGTAAAGAGAGGTTATTTGAAAAGTGACTTTGAAATATTTCACTTAAAAGATAAAAGAGATATTAAATTCCAATTTCACTATCATAATTTTAATAAAATAGTAATATTTATATCAGGCAATGTAACCTATCTAATAGAAGGTAAATCTTACAAATTAAAGCCCTGGGATATACTTCTTGTAAACAGCAATGATATACACAAAGCTATAATAGACTCAAACGAAACCTATGAACGTATAATTATGTGGTTAAATTCAGACTTTTTAGTAAGATATAATCATAACTGTAATTTATTAAGCTGCTTTGAACTGGCATCAAAACAAAGATTTAATTTATTGAGACTCGAAAGTACATGGCTTGCAGATGTAAAAAAAATACTTTTTCAGATTGAAGATACCTTTAAAAACAAAGAATTAGGTTACAGCGTGCTGAGAGTATCCTATTTTTTACAGTTTATAGTCTATATAAATAGATTGTTTTTAAAACAAAAAAATATTTCAGAGTCCAATGACATAAAATATGATAAGAGCATGGATAATATTCTAGATTATATAAATAAAAACTTAAGCAAAAACCTTTCTGTAGATGCTCTATCCTCTAAATTTTATGTAAGTAAGTACTATTTAATGCACAAATTTAAAGAACAAACCGGGTATACCCTTCACAATTATATACTTCAAAAAAGATTGATTATGGCTAATTTATTAATAACCAACGGTGAAAATGCATCAGATGCATGTGCAAAATCTGGTTTTGGAGATTACTCCAACTTTGTGCGAGCCTTTAAAAAGATGTTTGGACTTTCTCCTAAAAAATACTACAAGAGCTAACTTCTGTAGAGTTTCTAGTTTGAAAGTTAACTTATACAAAGCATGTAATAACAAATTTCGTCACAATAAAAACTTTTGACAAATCTAAAACCTTAGGCTTTTTTGTCGTACTCTTTTTTATATCATTTATCCTGTCTAATATATGCTTTCCAATGTACACCAATAATTTTCCAGTTACTACTAAGTAGTTGCTTAATTAAATATCTTTTCATAATTTCCATCTACTTTCCAAGCGTCTTCTTTTTTATATAAAAAACTATATTTATTATCAAATTTTGAATTTTTGTATCACTAAAACATTTTGTAAATATATTAATTATTAAGACTTAAAAATTATATATTTTAAAGGAGGAAATTTCTTATGGCAGATTCTTCTCAACCTTACAATAAAATACCTTATAAAAACATATACTCCTGCAAATATTCAAATGGTATTTCAATAATACAGCCAGAATATCAGGTACTTCCAGATGGAAGTACTGTAAACAATCCAGCTTATGTGTCGTCACTTGCATCATCCTTTTGGACATACAAATTCATAATTGACTGTGATATGCAAATGGATGGAAGTATAAAAAGTATTGGTATTCCTATTTGCCACTTAATTAAGTCAGAAAATATTAAAGTTTATGAACGACTAGACTGTAACACTGTATTCAATCCTGTTCCATTTACCCTTATAAAAAATGATCCTTCTTTCTACTATGCTCCTAAAGGATTTAAATGGTTAAAAATAGAAAATTTAAAAAGATATTATAGAGGAGTTTGTGTAGAATACATTTTAGAAATTTTCGGGAATTATGTCTCTAGTCGTCAGTCCTTAAAAATAAAAACAACTTATAATATAATTAAATTTACTGAAGATAGTATACTTGTACCAACTTGTAATTCTAAAGGAAATCTTACTGTAAAAAAGAGCTGCTTCACTTCTATTATCAATAACAAAGCTATTTTAAAATACAAGGTCAATATTTTAAATACAGGAAACACTGCTCTCAATAACGTTATTTATAACGATAAAATATATATTCCAACTTCATTTATCCTAGGTAAAATACACATTAATACATCTAATCTTTCTATTGATAGAAATATACCCGGTCAAATTCTAATCAACGGACGTTTTGACATAATAAAACCTGGTCAAATGTTAACAGTTATCTATTCAATTCCAGTAGAAAATATAACTAAACCAAAAAAATACAAAATAGACAGCAATGTTGTAGTTTCTGCTATGTATACATCAGCTCACAGCGTCTGCTCTTCGAATATTGATGTGGTAAAACTTAGCTCAGAAAATCACTGTAGTATAATAAATCAAAATAAAGTCTCTTTTATACTTACAATATGGAATACGCGTTATTCACCTGACACAGAAGTAACCATAATAAATTACTTATTCATTCCATCTGGGATTACTTTACAATTTAATAATTTTGGGATGTATACTGCTACATTTGGCAATAAATATGATATTGTGCCTATTAACACCAATATAACTGGTCCACAAAATATTATACTCACCTGCAGAAATCTCAAAATACTACAAGATGGATGCACCTACAAAGCAATTACATTTAAAGTAATATCCAGTACAATAGCAGGCAAGATAACTATCACAAATACTTTAAAAAGTATTACTCTAGCAAATCCTAATTCACAGGTACTTATTGATATAAAAAATCTATCATCAACATCTAACATAGATATACTTCCTAGTGTCAAATGCCAGTAAATGTACAAATTCTTATCTTTGTAACGCCTTTTTAATTTTTTAATATATTAAATTAGAGTTATAATTTTAATTAGAATAAAAGAGGAGTGATATTATATGGCAGACCAAGTACAGCCATGTAGCTGCACATCCTATACAAATATATGCTGCTGTGGAGCACAAAATGGTATTTCAGTTGTACAACCACAATGCCAGACTCTTTCTGATGGAAGGGTAGTCAACAATCCAGCTTATGATCCTCTGCTTACAAAATCTTTCTGGACTTATAAGTTTATTACTGACTGCAATAAAGATACCCGATCTATAAGTAATTTTGTTATTCCTATTTGTCAATCTATATCATCCCAAAGTGTAGAAGTTTTTGAAAAAATAGATGGGTGTGGACAATTTCAATCTATCAATTTTACACTATCTTTAGCTGATCCTAATTTTGGTAATGCACCTTCAGGCTTTCAATGGCTAAAAATAGAAGTTAGCGAAAGATACCAAAAAGGCGTAAGTGTAGAGTATAGAATTGAATTAGTAGGCAATTTTCCTACTGACACACAGCCAATAAAAATAAAAGCTGCTAACAATATATTAACTTTTGATTGCGATTGCCTTCTTCTTCCTAAATGTAATGATCAGGGAGTACTTTCAGTAATAAAAACATGTAATCATACAATTACCAATAATCAAGTAACCTTAAACTACACAGTTAATGTTACAAATACAGGAAATGCTGCTCTTAATAACGTACAGTATCTTGATACGGTTTTTATTTCATCCGCACTGGTACTAGGTACAATTACAGTCAATCCATCTACCCTTTCAATAAATACAACTGTTCTTGGAGAAGTTATTATAAGTGGAAATCTTGGTACCATTAGCCCGGGAGATACAATACCTGTAACTTATACAATTCCAATTACTAGTATAACTGTGCCTAGAACCTATACTGTAAACAATACAGTTAGAGCATCCGCAACAGGCACAGAAAGTACAGATACTTGTTCAACGGAATTTAGTGCTGTTGAACTAGGTGTTGTAAAATGCTGCAATATTAATGAAAATAGCGCTTCGTTTACAGTAACAATTTCCTCTATAGACCTATCGCCTAATACTACTGTCAATGTAATTGACAATTTTTTCATACCATCTGGTATAACATTACAGTTTAATGATTTTGGTGGATTCACTGCCAAATTTACTTCAAGTGAGGAATCAGTTCCTCTTAGCACTAATATAGTTGGCCCTATAAATATTACACTTAGCGATAATAACCTCCAAATACCTGCAGGAGGATCAATAAATAGAACAGTACGTTTTACAGTTATATCAAGTTCACTGTTCGGTACTGCAACTATCGAAAATACTGTAAACAGCATAGTCCTGTCAGAGCCAAATTCTCAGGTATTCCTTGGTGCAGGACACCTACCTGTTAAATCTGATATAGATATTACACTTAACCTAACCTGCAGACAACCATGTTCTTAAATTTAATCATATAATATAACAAAATTTTAATTATGCCAGTATTTTTTAAAGTACTGGCATATATAATTTTAAGCCTTGATTATGTTGCAATATTAATAAATCAACATACTATGTATTAAGGATGAAGTCCTTAAATTAAGTAAGCCTTATTTCTATTGATTTTTAATTTGACACAACTTTAGATATGTTATCTAAATCATTATAAAAAGGAGGAAATAAATATATGGCAAAGCATAGAAGATCGGATCACTCAAAAAGCAGCCGTGAATTTGTTGATAAAAATGAAAGTGAAAATATTGAGACACAGGAAATGGAACTTGATGAGACAAGTAAACACAATATGGATGGTTCTGAATGTCATGATGAATCAAAAAATGATTGTTATCATAAATGTATAACAATTTGCGGTAAGAAAGGTCCAAAAGGTGATCCCGGTTGTCCTGGTCCTAAAGGCGATAAAGGCGATCCCGGCTGCACTGGATCTAAAGGCGATAAGGGCGATCCTGGCTGTCCTGGCCCTAAAGGCGATAAAGGTGATAAGGGCGATCCTGGGTCTAAAGGCGATAAGGGCGATCCTGGCTGTCCTGGTCCTAAAGGCGATAAAGGTGATAAGGGCGATCCTGGGTCTAAAGGCGATAAGGGCGATCCTGGTTGTCCTGGGCCTAAAGGCGATAAAGGTGATAAGGTCGATCCTGGTTGTCCTGGGCCTAAAGGTGACAAAGGAAATCCTGGCTGTCCTGGGCCTAAAGGCGATAAAGGTGATAAGGGCTGTCCTGGAGATAGAGGTCCAAAAGGAGACCCTGGTTGTCCTGGGCCTAGAGGACATGATGGAGACCCTGGCTGTCCCGGCCCTAGAGGTCCAAAAGGAGATCCGTGTTGCCCTGGATTAGATGAAATAGAGATAAAGAAGCTAAAGGAGATTCTGGCTATTCTGGACATAAAAAAGATAAAGCAGCTCCAGGATAAAATAGAGTGAAGGATCTTACGTATAATATAAATTTCTAACTTAAAAATCAACTTATACGTAGAAACATTTTACAATAAACAAGCACATTTAAATATTTTGTATATAAGTCTTAGTGGAAAACATTCGGAGTATAAGTTGATTTTTTGCTTATAATCTCTTTATTGCTGTGTAACTTTATTCAATATATCCATTACACTGTCTGCAATATAGGTTGGATTTTCATTTTTTAATTCTTCTAGAGATCCATATCCATAGGTTACTCCTATAGAATCCATATTGTTTTGTCTTGCCCCTATCATGTCATATTTTCTGTCTCCTATCATTACAGCTTCATCAGAATTAATCCTATACTTTTCTAATACATGCTTTATTACTTCTCCTTTTGTACATCTTGTCCCATTCATATTGCTGCCAACAATGGCATCAAAATATGAGGTTAGATTAAAGTTATTTAATATTATATTTGAAAATTTAGTAGGCTTTGATGTGGCTATAATTAATTTTAACTTCAGCTCTTTCAATTGTTTTAGTAAATCTTCAATATGATCATATACCTTGTTTTCCATTATTCCTTTTTTCTCAAAATATTCTCTGTAATACTGCACTGCCTCAAGAGACTTATTTTCATCAAAACCAAAATATTCACTAAATGAGTATTTTAATGGTGGTCCTATAAACTTTTCAAGCAAATCAAGACTTTCCACTATAATACCAAATTTCTTCAATGCATACTGTACTGATTTAGTTATTCCTTCCTTAGACTCTGTAATTGTTCCATCCAAATCAAATAATATATATTTATATTTCATTTTATATTCCCCCAAATTCTATATAAATTAAATTATATCAGTTTAGGGAGTTCATCATCAAGGGTTTGCAAAAAACTCTGGATCTTCTGTCTATCTTTCTGTGTACCGCAAAAGTTTACACTAAAGGTAAATTCATCATCAAAGGTAGTAAGTGCAACTTGAAAATAAGGATTATATTTAATAGATCCATTCATATAAGCATCTTTAACTCCAGCTCCATAAAATGAAAGCTTCTCTTTATCTATAATTCCAATATTGGTCATAGCTATAGGAGGGTTATGAAATAACTTGCATACAAGTGATTTTGCAAATTTATAAGGTAATAGAGAAAATATAATTTCAAGCATCATTGGACCATTAAGACATGAAAAACTTTTCTTTTCATGTTCCATGGACTTTTTTACCTTTAAAAGAGTTTCTTTATAATTTTCACCTATATCTTTTCCTATATCACATACCATATTTGATGTTAAGTTACATATTCCCTGTGCCTTCTTTTCTGGAATATACCTTCTAAGATCCACAGGACAAGGAAGAGCTATATGGCTGCAATGTAATTCCTTTTGAAGAGCCCTTATATATGATGCAATAACAATGTCATTTATAGTTGTTTTACTTTCCTTAGCATATTTTTTTATAAACTTAACTCTATCTTTAGTAATCTTATGAATAACAACAAAAGGATTATTATTATCTCCTTCCAATGGGAAATAGATGCCCCCATTGTATTTGGATACCTGTGATGAAGAAAAAAATATTTTAACCTTATCCAAATCACTAAAGTTATCCAGTACCTGTTTTGCACTTCTAGAACTCATCTGAAAATTAGGGGTATAACCCGGATTATCTTTTAGGTTGGAATATATAGAGCTTAGCATATAAAGATAATCCTTAAAGCCTGCAGCATCACAGAGCATATGATTAATTATTATGCAAAGACAATCACGGGTACTACTTCTTATAATATTTAACCTAAGTTGTGGTCCTTTAAATGTATCTGTTTTTAGTACAATACATTTTTCTATCTCCTCATAAACCTTTTCCGTTTCAATTATTCTTACAATATCATCTGTTGTAAATTTACAACTTTGCCAATAAGGTGAGGACTTCTTTTCTACAAATTTGCATATTACTAATGGAAATTCCCAAGTTGACATATACACTGCTTTTTTTAAACAATTTTCATCAATATGGCTATCCAATTCAATTACACAATGAAGTTGATGATCATTGAATTTTTCAAACATAAATTGCATTATGTCCCAAGTTTCAGCTTTATACCTTTTAACATCAGTCATTAACATATCACTCACTCCTATTAAAATATACGCAAAAATTTCAGGTTTAATGTTAAACATCAAACCTGTTTCTGTCAATTACCATTTAAAATTAATTTAATAGGATTTTCCTTATTTAAAAAATGATTTTACATTGGGGGAAATGAAGAATTATAAACTGGGCACCTGCCATACCCATTGAAAAAACAGATAATAATATTACTAAAATAATGGCACCTGCATCATATTTCATCTTTTCTTCATTATTTATTATATAGCCTGCAATAATTTCAATACCTAAAAGTACTAGAATAATAGGCCACAATGACACTATTAGATAATAATTTATATTGGGAAGCATTCTATTTAACAAAAACATTGTTCCAAACATAACGAGCACTATACCTGCCGTAAGGGTGCCAACTCTACGACCTTTAAACATCTTCATCCATCTCCCTCTTTTTACCTTTAATTAGTTTTATACCTGCAGCAATTATTGCAATACCTATAATTATTCTAGGTGCAGTTCTTGTTATATCAGACAGCATCTCATACACCTCATTTGGAATATGACCCCATAAAGTATTCATTACGTTATCCCATATTAAATACAACCCAAGGAATAAACATACTATACCTACAAATAATCTCTGCTTTGTAAATACTTTTTGATCAACTTTCAATAGCTTATCAAGTGAAAACAAATAATTATCTTCTAAATTTAAAAATTCTTCATCTGAAGAATACCGTTTGTTTACACAATCAAAAAAGGAATAAAACCAAATAAGAGGTAAAACAAACAAGAGAGGACCTATGTTAAGCCAACCAGCTATAAATATTACAAAAAAGAAAGCTGACATAAAAGATATTCCCATTTTCATAAATCCCATATACATATGCCCTGCGCCAGGTAAAAGTGAAAAAATAAATGTTGAAATCTTACCTTTTTTCATTCTCATTATTAAAACCCTCCATGTTAATTATCTTCTGAGAAAAATTACTTATATTCGTATTTATTGAATTTACAATACTTAAATTTGGCGGTGCAATACCTACTACTTTTTTTGTATTTACTATAAAATTTAATGTGTTTGAAAAAACAATCATGAGTGCCATACAAGCTGCAATTGAAACTCTAAGCGAGTAAAAAATAAATTCACTGCTCTTTCTCTTTTTTATTTTATTCTCTACCTCATCACAAAATCCAGAAGGAGCTTTTACAAGTTCAGTATCATCAAAACCATCAGCAATGTAGGCACTACACTTTTCACATTCAGAAACATGATCTAAAATCATAATGCTTTCCTCACTTTTTAAGGAACCGTCCTTAAGGCACTTTATGGATTTTTTAGTTAAATGTCCATTTTCATCAAACAGTATTTCACTCACATAAACTCCTCCTTCCATAAAACTTTTAATAATTTTTTTGATCTATACAAACGTGTCTGCAGAGTTTTTAGTTTTTGACCCGTAGATTCAGCCATATGAGAAAGTTTAATATCTTTACAAAAATAATTTATGGCTACAGTCCTGTAAGGCTCCTTTAATTTATTACACAAGTCATGTATTTTCTGTGAAGTATCATTTTCTATCACAGTATCTTCAATGCAGCTTTTCTTGTCTTCCAAACATTCATATTCTTGATCAGTTAAACTATTTATTTTTCGTGCAGGACTTTTCATATAGTCTTTACACTTGTTTACAGCAATTTTAGTGAGCCAGGCTTTAAAACTTTCTCCTTGAAATTTCTCATAATCTTTATAAGCAGCCAGAAAAGTTTGTTGTGCCAAATCCTCCGCATCAAAATAATTTTTTGTAAAAGATAAACATATAGTAATGATTAAGCGTTCATATTGTTTTATATAATTTGCAAATTCGTCTCTTTGAATAATCATCACCGCCCTTTTTATCCTTACACTTACTATAACGATTCAGAAACAAAAAACACTTCATTAAATTTAAAAATTTTTTAAATGTGCTTTCAATTTTGTCAGCATATCTGTATTTATAAGTTCAAATTTTATTTAGAATAATCATATGAGGATAAATCTCTAACTTAAAAATCAACTTATACGCAGGCATATTTTTACAACAATGAAGCTCTTTCAAATATTTTGTATATAAGTCTTAGGAAAAAATTCTTAAAAAACCTAGAACTTTTGAATTGTTTGAGGTACGAGTTTTCAAAAGTTCTCAATATTTTTTTAAATTTTTTCCTTAGCCTTATCAAAATATTTAAGGAGCTGAAGGTTGTAAAAAATATTCAGAGTATAAGTTGATTTTTCGTTTAGAGACTCTATAGGATTAAAGTTTAAGTGCAATTTCACTTAATTTTTCTGACATGGTAGTTATCTCTTCTATACTTGCAGTAATTTCTTCAGTCGCAGCAGCCTGTTCCTGACTTGAAGCTAGAGATCCCTTACTTTTCTTGCTAGATCCATCTACCTTTTCTTTAATGCTATCCGTTAATTTCTTAATCTTAGGCACGGTACTCTTAGCTTGTTCAGAAAGTTTTCTTATTTGATTTGCCACTACACCAAAGCCACTACCAGCTTGTCCTGCTCTAGCAGCTTCAATAGCAGCATTTAGTCCCAACATCTTTGTTTCATTTGCAATATCCTCTATAAAAGAAGATATCTTATTTATTTCTTCTGATAATTCTGTTATCTGACTTATATCATTATTAAGTTCCTGTTCATTGCTATGTATTTGTGATGCTGATGCTGCCAATTCTTCAATAGCAGAAGATATCCCTGTTATACTTTCCGTAAGGTTGCCTGACATATTACGTAACTCTGCTTCAGTCTCCTTTGGCATAGCTATAACAAAACTACCAACAATCTCATTTGAATCTTCATCAATTAGTGGATAACCTAACATCATAACAGGAGTACCATACTTTACAGCATCTATTTTTTCAACTTTGGATTTTCCTGTACTTATCACTTTTTTACTGATAAAATCTGATTCAAATTCATCTCCTATTTTTATAGAATTAATATTAAATTGTTTTGAAGATTGTATACTTACAAACTTTTCAAGATCAGTTAAGCATAAAAAAACACCTTCCGAAAACATTTCAGCTAACATCGGTGCAAAATTTTCAAAAGCTTTTGCTACAGGATGTAATCTTGGAAAAGCCATAGAAAAAACACCAACAGCCTTATCATGCTCGTCCACTATAGGAATTGAAGTTATTGAAAGTCTCATTCCATAAGCGGAACGAGGAACTTTCTGAGACAATACTCTTTTTTCACGAATTGCAGTAAGAGATGTACTATTACTATCAAATTTTTTACCAACATGAAATACATCCAAACTAAATGAATCTGAAGACTGCACCCATTTCATGGTATCACCTTCTATAATTCCGTATACAACTCCACCAGATACTAAATTTGCTTGAACTTTAGCAAATTCTTTTACACTGTCTATTTGATTTACCTTGATCATATCCTCACTATTCCCTTCCATTCTATATTAAACATTTTAATTAAACTGTGGTACTATAAAATATAATTTACATTATTAGTACATAATAAATATTTTGTCATATTATTGTGAAATTAAATAAATTTTTTTATTATTAATAGCAAATTTTATCCATAAATTTACACAAAATTACACCATAAGTAAATAAATGTTATCCTTTATGGTACTTTTATGTAAATATTTTAATAAAAACTGGATTTAAGACTATATTATGTTATAATAAATTAAACAAAATATTTATTATGTCTTATTTTTAATTTAAAAATATTCATGGGGAACCAAGATTATAAAAAATAGAATAAAACTTTTATTTGAAATTACTCACATATAATTACTCTCCTTTTTTATCTTTCTTATGATTAGTAATTTCCTCAGAAAACTCTGTAAGTAAATCAACTATTTGCTTTTTTACACTTAACTTATTATTCTCATTTATAGCTTTCCTAGTTCTTTTATAGACTTCTACACCTAAATATATAAATAAGTATACAGCTATAATTATAATTCCAGCTACAAGACCTGAAGTTTGCCCTGAAATAAAAGGCATACTTGCAATGATAACGACAAGACTTATTAAAGTAATCAATGAACCATAGGGATACGCTTTTTTCTTTAACTCCTGTAAGTTTCTTTTGCGAAAACGAATATGGGAAGCTACAATAATCGCATAGGTAAAAAGTAGAGCAAAACCTCCTGAACTTACTAAGAATAAATAAACCTTTGGAAATAAGAGCCCTATTATGAGTCCCAAAAGCATAGAAAACCCCGAAAGCATCATTCCTCTATAAGGCACATCCTTTTTATCCCTCAATAATGCAGGTGCATGCCCTCTATCTGCAAGAGACCGAATCATCCTTCCAAGTCCAAACATAGCTGCTAACATTGTAGAAAGTATAGCAGTAATCATTATTATGTTCATAACATTACCTGCCCAACCCATTCCCCAATTGTTAAGGGCTGCTACCATAGGACTTACATTTTCACTAATGGCAGCCGTAGGAATTAAAAATATAATTACAGCCGCAGAAACTATATAAAGACCAACAAGGCTTAACACAGTATATCTAATAGCTTTTGGAATTACCTTTTTAGGATCTTTAGTTTCTGAAGCAGCTAAACCAATTATCTCAAAACCAGCATAGGCAAACATAATTATAAGCATACTTCCTGCAATGCTTTTTATTCCCCCAGCAAAAAAAGGTTCTCTCCCCAATTGACCTAATTTAACTTGTGAAACTCCACCTATTAACCCTGTAACTAGAAGTATCCCAATAATAACAAAACATAGTATGGCAGCTATCTTAAAAGAAGCAAGGGCACTCTCAAGCTTGCTCAATTTACTTGGGCCCAACAAGTTGAGTAGCGTAATACAAATAATAACAATGCTTCCAATTAAGGATATAGATACCTTAGGAAACCATCTGCGAATTAAAATTGATACTGCTGCTGCTTCACTGGACATAGCTAGAACCATTCCAGTCCAATAAACCCATCCCACCATAAATTCAGTTCCACGTCCAAAAGCTTTACCTGCATAGGTAGCAAAAGATCCCGGAGCTGGGTCAGATACAGTCATCTCAGAAAGTGCAGAAAGAATAAAATATACTAAAATTCCGCCTAGTATGTAAGCAATAATAATAGAAGGACCTGATGCATGAATAGCCACAGCAGAACCTAGGAAAAATGAACCACCAATTACAGTTCCTAAAGCCATCATTGTAAGCTGACCTGCTGAAAGTCCTTTATGATTACTTTTCATTAATATACCACCTCAAGCCTATATAATCTTAAGGATAGTATTTGTTAAATTTAAAAAAACATTCAGTTGTATTACCACCTTAATTTTTTAAGTTAACCCTATATTTTTCTAATTTTTATAAACTAAATATAGTGATTTATTTTCATTATTACGGAGTTTTCTTAATTTTATTTACTGTTTTAAATTAAGGGATTATTATTAAGTTAAAAGAAAAAGTATTTACAATTTATAAATTTAAAAATAAAGGTGGGGAATATTTATGGATTTTAGAATTGAAAGTGATTCCATCGGTTCAAAGGAAGTACCTACAGAGGCTTATTATGGAGTTCAGACATTGAGAGCAGCTGAAAATTTTAATATAACTGGATATAAATTAAATACAGAGCTTGTAAAAAGCCTTGTTCAAATAAAAAAGGCAGCAGCTATAGCTAATTATAAAGCAGGTCTTTTAAATGAAAACATTGAAAAAGCAATAATTGAGGCTAGTGATAAAATACTCGGTGGTGATTTGCAAGATCAATTCATACTAGACCCTATTCAAGGTGGAGCTGGTACCTCTGCAAACATGAATGCAAATGAAGTAATTGCAAATGAAGCTATTCAAATTTTAGGTGAAAAAAAAGGAGACTACTCAATTGTACATCCTAATGACCATGTTAATATGGGACAATCTACAAATGATGTCTTCCCAACTGCAGGAAAAATAACTGCTTTAAAACTTCTTTTAAAAGCTATAGAACAACTAAAGAAATTAGATATGAATTTAGATATGAAAGCAAAAGAATTTAATAATATTATAAAAATGGGAAGAACTCAGCTTCAAGATGCAGTTCCCATTAGATTAGGACAAGAATTTAAAGCTTATAGTTCCGTTATAAAACGAGATATCTCAAGACTTGAAGCCGCAAAAAAAGAATTAGAAGTATTAAATTTAGGTGGTACTGCAATAGGTACTGGAATAAATGCAGATAATAAATATATGAATACAGTAGTACCTATACTCAGTGATATTATTGGTATACAATTAGAACAAGCTGATGATTTGATAGATGCCACACAAAATTTAGATGGTTTTGTGTCAGTATCTGGTGCTATAAAAACCTGTGCCGTTAACTTATCCAAAATGGCAAATGATTTAAGGCTTATGTCATCAGGTCCAAGAACTGGTTTAGAAGAAATAAATCTTCCACCAAAACAAAACGGATCTTCCATAATGCCGGGAAAAGTTAATCCTGTAATTCCAGAAGTAATGACTCAAGTGGCCTTTAATATTATAGGAAATGATGTTACAATAACAATGGCTGCTGAAGCTGGTCAACTGGAATTAAATGCCTTTGAGCCAGTTATATTCTTCAACTTATTTGAATCCATAGAAACCCTTACTAACGGTGTAAAAACTTTTACAGAAAATTGTATTTCAGGTATAACAGCAAATACAAATAGATGTAAGAAGTTAGTGGATAATAGTGTTGGTATAGTTACTGCCATTACCCCTTATGTTGGATACGAAAAGGCTGCCTCAATTGCAAAAAGTGCTATAAAAACAGGAAAGCCAGTAAAAGAAATCATACTTCAAAATGGTATTTTAAAAGAATCTGAATTAGATCGTATACTAGATCCTATAAGTATGACTGAACCTAGGGAATTAAAAAAATATGAATTTGCTTAATATAGGTTTAGAAAACCTATAACGTAATATAATTTCCAGCAACCTGTTCTTCATTAGTTATTTTGGTTGCTGGAAATATTTTTTATCATACAAGGAGGTTTACATATGAACAATTTAAAGGAAGAAGCATTAAAGTTTCATAAAGAACATGAAGGTAAAATAGCACTTAAAAGTAAAGTATCTGTTAAAACTAGAGAGGACCTAGGCTTAGCATATACTCCAGGTGTTGCTGAACCATGTCTTGAAATCAACAGGGACTATAATACGTTATACGATTATACTTCTAAGGGAAATTATGTAGCAGTAGTAACTAACGGCAGTGCAGTTTTGGGACTTGGAAATATAGGTGCTGCAGCTGGCTTACCTGTAATGGAAGGTAAATCTATTCTATTTAAGACTTTTGCAGGAGTAGACGCTTTTCCTATTTGTGTTGACAGCAAAGATCCTGACAAGATTGTAGAAACAGTAAAATTAATAGAATCCACATTTGGAGGAATAAACCTAGAAGATATAAAAGCACCTGAGTGCTTTGAAATAGAAGATAAATTAAAAAAGGTCTGCAATATACCAGTTTTTCATGACGACCAGCACGGAACAGCAGTAGTAACTTTAGCTGCTATGATAAATGCACTTAAAATAGTAAACAAAAAATTTGAAGACTTAAAAGTAATAATAAATGGTGCAGGAGCTGCAGGTACAGCAATTGCAAAACTGCTTGTAAGTAGAGGAGTTAAAAACATTATTGTATGCGATAGAAAAGGTGCTATATCAAAAGATAGAGAAAATTTAAGTGCTGCAAAAAAAGACTTAGCAGAAGTTACAAATCCTAGTATGATAAAAGGTGCACTTAAAGATGTACTAAAAGAAGCTGATGTATTCATAGGTGTATCTGCTCCTGGAGTAATTACTCCTGAAATGATAAAAACAATGGCTAAAGACCCCCTCATTTTTGCTATGGCCAATCCTAAGCCTGAAATCTACCCTGATGAAGCAAAAGCTGCAGGTGCCAAAGTAGTTGGTACAGGAAGATCGGACTTTCCAAATCAAATAAATAATGTTCTTGCATTCCCTGGAATATTTAGAGGAGCACTTGATGTAAGAGCATCAAAAATAAATGAAGAAATGAAAATAGCTGCTGCATGTGCTATAGCAGACATAATAACTGAAAAAGAACTTAATGAAGATTATGTTATACCAGATGCTTTCGACTCAAGGATAGCACCAAAGGTAGCTTACTATGTAGCAAAAGCTGCCATAGAAAGTGGAGTTGCAAGAAGAACTGACATCACTCCTGAAATGGTAGAAGAACATACTAAAAAGCTTGTACAATCATAATAAACACAAAAATTTAAAGTCTGGTTTTCTTCCAGACTTTAAAAATATTATCTATACAATTCCTTTATGTTCAATAATAGTAGAAAGAATAATAAGAGTTTGTGTATTACCATACTGCTGAATTTTACCTACTAATGTTTCTAACTCGGACGTCTCTTTGACTATTACTTTAACAGTCATGGAAAAACCTCCTGTAACATGATAACACTTCACTATACACTTACTTTTTCTTACAAAATCAATAAATTCTTTTCGTTTACCTGCTTTTAATGTA
Organism: Clostridium coskatii; assembly: GCF_001675205.1. Taxonomy (NCBI): domain Bacteria; kingdom Bacillati; phylum Bacillota; class Clostridia; order Eubacteriales; family Clostridiaceae; genus Clostridium; species Clostridium coskatii. Next base: position 150,852 of record NZ_LROR01000037.1, read on the forward strand.
ATATTTATAAGAGCTTCTATATTCATTCCCATCTTCTGGGGATTAATAACAGCCCTATATCCCATAATAACATCTGCTTCTTCAAGCTTTCTTATGCGTTCTGCGACCGCAGGAGGAGTTAGACAAACTATTTCTGACAATTTTTTTATTGAAATCCTACCATTTTTCTGCAGGCACTTTACAATTTGACGATCAATCATGTCCATTTTCTATTCCTCCATAATGTAAAAAATGAGACGAAAACAATTTTGTTCTGAATATCTCTTATAGGTAAATTTAGTAAAATGTAAACATTTATATGTAAATTTATTCCATTAGAATACTACCACTTATCCAATTGTAGTACATTTTTATTATAGTTTAAATATACTATATGTCAATAAATTATCCTCAATAACTTTTAAAATAAACTTTTTCATCCTCCCAATTAATTTTTTTAATTTAATATTTAATTTACCAACTAAAAAAACAAAATAATCTATATACAACTTTTTATAAATAATATTCCAACTATGAAAACAACATATAGTAAGGCATTAAGAGATAATCTCCAAGCTGATAAATGGCTTTTTCTTAAAGTTATCCATAAAAATAAGATTGCTATAAAAGTTATAAAAGCTGAAAGCGCCAGACTTTTATCAAACATCCATGGTGTAAAAATAATTCCAAGTGCACTTGGCACAGTAGCTTGAATCATCATAGATCCACTGATGTTTGCAAGTGCTAAATTTTCCTTTCCCTGTCTTACCCATATAACTGCATTTAGTGTCTCCGGGAGTTCTGTTGCCACAGGACTGAGTATCAATGCTATTATATGCGGTGGTACTCCAAGGAAGCTGCTTAGTGAGCCTAAATTGTGTACGAATATCTGAGAACCTGCAAAAATAAATACTAGAGATACTATGGTTTGACCTAAAATCATAATTTTTGTAGGATGCGTATTTTTAGGACTAATCTTTAAAGGTTCAAGTTTTTCTTCAGTTTCTTCCGCACCTGCCTTTAATTCCCCATAAGAATAAAGTACATAAACAGCCAGGAATAAGAATCCCAACCAGTGCTTTATAGAAAAAGCTACAAATCCCAATGCTACTTTAAATACAAAAATACACATAAACCAAATTTGGTCTCTTCCCAACTTTCTTGCGTTAATTTTAATATGCTTTCCTATTTTCCTCTTACTACTAAACATAATTATGCTTACCCCAACTACTGCATAAGCAATGGTACTCAGTACAAGAGGACCTCCCAAAGCTGAACCAACTCCGATATCCTTTTGGCTTGAGTTTGCTCCAAATACTACTGCAATTAAGGTCACAATACTTTCAGGTAAAGCAGTACCAAAGGCTGCAAGTACAGTTCCTACTGCATTTTTGGATATATTAAAAGCCTTGCCCACCCATTCAATACTATTAACAAAAAATTCGCAGCTAAAATAAATTAAAAGAGCTGACAAAAGCATAGTAATACCAGATAAAATCATTTTAAACGCCTCCTCTTAAAGTAAAAAATAAAAAAAGACTTCTGGTGTATTAAACTAAATACACCAAAAGTCTCGTTACACATAATTGTGGATAATGCCAGGTTTTTAAAAAGCCAATATGTTGACATTATCTTTCAAACTACTCCCTCTTGACTATATATCAATTTATTATATTTTACTCACATAACTTTATATTGTCAATTAAAATCTCAACATTTCATTAAAAACTCTTATGGCAAAATTGTCCGTCATACCGGATGTATAATCTATGATAGCCTGGATATAATCACGATAATTCTTTAAATCATAAATTTTTTCATTATCTCTCCATTTTCCTTTAAATTGAATACAATATTTTTTTAACCATCCAGAAAACCCCTCATGCAGCGAAGGATATATTCTTTTAAAGTCTTTAATTTTGTCTAAAGTTTTTTCACCATCATAATAACGCATTAAAGTATTTAATATGGTGTCTAAAACTAATTTTACATAATTTTTAAAATTATTAAGCCTTTCATGATTATAAATATTTTCATAATTAAATTTATTCACAAGATTAATAAAAGTCAAATATTTGCTTGACAATACAATACCATTATCCGGACTGCTATTTTGACATAGGTCTACAATAAAATTATGCATGAGCACCGTATTATTTATTTCTCTTATACTGTGTATACCAACAGTATCTTTTGTTATATTATATAGTTCTTTTAATTGACTTCTCTTTAATATTCCAAGTTTAAAAGCATCTTCTATATCCCGCCCCAGATAAGATATTTTATCTGCTATTTTGACGACACAACCTTCCCAGGTATAAGAAGATATTTGTAATGTTTTTTGTATGTCGTTTAAATCTACAACCTGATCTCTTGGAAAAATTGCCTCTGCTCTTACCTCTCCACAGTGACATACAATTCCATCTCTTACAGCATAGGTTAAATCAAGATTGCTTTGCTTTCCCGCAGGGTTTGGTAAAGTTTCTATTTTATCTACAAACCTTAAACTATTTTTTTCGTGCCAGAATTCATTGCCTAATTGTGCTTTAGAAAAGTCTCCTAATATTTTTTCACCTTCATGTCCAAAAGGGGTATGTCCTAAATCATGTCCAATAGCAACGGCTGTAGTAAGCTGTGTATTTAACCCCAAATAGTTGGCAATAGTATAGCTCACAGCAGAGACATGGTTTACATGTTCGATTCTTGTACATATATGGTCATTATCTGTTGCAAAAAATACTTGAGTTTTATGTTTTAGTCTCCTGTATGAAGTAGAATGCAATATTCTATTATAATCTCTTGAAAATTCGCTTCGGAGCTCATGGTTTCTTTCATACAACTTGTTTTCTCTAGAAATGCTTTGTTTCCATTTTTCGTTATTCTCTGTAGTAGCAACATCTAAAAATTTTTTTCTCTCCATTTTTCGACCTTCCTTTTTGCAACTTGTATCGCGTAAATATTATAACATAACTATAATTTCCTATACATTATAAGGACATAATAGTATGATAAGTATTGTTAATATAAAAGTATACGAGGTAAAAAAAATTATGGATAAACTAGAATTTAAAGATTTCGCATTAAGCGAAGATATATTAAAGTCAATAGAAAAATTGGGATATAAAAATCCGTCTCAGGTTCAAGAAAAAGTAATACCACTTATTTTTAAAAACAAGGATATTATAGTAAAGTCACAAACCGGCAGCGGAAAAACAGCAGCTTTCGCCATACCAATCTGTGAAAAAATAGAACTTGAAGAAAAAAATCCCCAGGTATTAGTACTTGCTCCTACAAGAGAACTTGCACTGCAAATAAAAGAAGATTTTTACGATATAGGAAGATTTAAGAGAATAAATTGTACTGCAATCTTTGGAAAAGAGCCTATAACAACTCAGATAAAAGAACTTAAACAAAGAACTCACGTAATAGTTGGAACACCAGGAAGAACACTAGATCATATAGAAAAAGGTACTCTTTCCCTGAAGAAAATACAATATTTGATCATAGATGAAGCAGATGAAATGCTAAATATGGGATTTATAGACCAAGTTAAGGCTGTTCTAGATAAGCTGCCTAAAAATAGAGTAACTCTCCTTTTTTCTGCAACCATTCCCCAGGAAATACTTAAATTATGTGCTGCATATATGAATAATCCTATTAATGTAGAAATAGACGCCGAAGATCCCGTAATAAATAGAATCAATCAAATATATTATCAGATAGAGGCATATAAAAAATTCGATTTGTTAAATAAGCTAGTATATACTCAAAGGCCAGAAAGTTCTATGATATTTTGCAGAACAAAGAAGAATGTAGAAGACCTTGTGCTTCAAATGAAAGGTAAAGGTTATTCCTGCAGTGGTCTTCACGGAGGAATGCTTCAATCCGAAAGAATTGATGTTATGAAAAGATTTAAACGAGGAGAATTTATTTTCCTTGTATGCACGGATGTTGCAGCCCGTGGGATAGATGTAGAAAATATAACTCATATCATAAACTATGATATTCCTATGGAAAAAGAAAGTTATGTTCATAGAATAGGAAGAACCGGTCGTGCCGGGAAAAGTGGAACTGCCATAACTTTTGTTACACCTAAAGAATATAGATTTCTAGAAGAAATAGAAAAATTCTTCAATCTTACTATTGAAAAAGGTACAATTCCATCAAAAGAAGAAGTAGAAAAAGGTAAGGATATATACAAGGAAAAATTAAAAGCTGCTCCTAAGATAAAAAAAGATAAATCCACTAAACTAAATAAAGACATCACAAAAATATATATAAGTGCAGGTAAAAAGAAAAAAATAAGACCAGGAGATATTGCTGGAACTATATCAAGTATCGATGGTATTAATCCTGAGGACGTTGGCATAATAGAAATTCAAGATAACTTTTCTTACGTTGATATACTATCTGGGAAAGGCCATATAGTTCTCGATGGGCTTAAACACAAAACCATCAAGGGGAAATCTGTAAGAGTAGAAATAGCTCAAAAATAATGCTAAACCTATAAGTATTCTAAGCAAAAAATCAACTTATTCTTCGAATATTTTACAACCACAAGTACAATTAAATATTTTGATAAGTTTAAATGTACTTGTTTATTGTAAAATATATCTACGTATAAGTTGATTTTTAAGTTAGAGAACTTGTATAGAGTTTCCAATTGAAATTTTAACTTATACATAAAATATACTAACAAAATGGAAATCACACTTAAAAACTTTTTTTATAAGTTAACTTTCAATCTAGAACCCCTATAGGCGTAAAGCTAAACTAGATTAAATTCAACATTTACACGATCTTGTAAATCTTTATTAGGCTTTCTTATAGGCTTTATTGCTATTAATTCAACAACCATTTCCTTTACAATATTTCTAAATTTATTTACTTCCTCTAAAATCTTATAAGGCTCAACACCCTCATATTTATTTTTATCAACTGTTAAAATAAGTCTTTTTACTTTCCAATCTCCTCTATAACCATAGTCAGCTCTCCAATAAAACGGTTGTCCAAAATACCCAAAAGAGTTTAAAAAATACTGCCTAACATGAGTAGGATCTTCAAAAGCTTCATCACTGGATCCATAAGGGCACCTAAAAGTAGCTTTAGCATTTGGTTTTGCTATTCTATGAAGTTCCTGCATCATAGGCAGTGCATTTTTTATATGCTCAATTAAGTGGCTTGCATAAAACTCTTCAAAATAGTCATCCTCAAATGGAAGCTTAACATTAGTACATTCATCTAAATTTGCAACTACATCCACACCTGGAAGCTTTATAAGATCTAAGTTTATCCATCCTTCAAGTATAGTTCTTCCACATCCAAGATGAAGTTTCCTATACCCCCTATCTTTATAGCAATTTTCTTCTTCACTATTATATTTCGTTATAAACCACTCCTAAACATTTACTAGAGAATATTCCTTCATGCTTTTAATATATATTATTTACAGCTACATAAAAATGTGAAAAGTATCCAACGAATTCATACTTTCTTTACTATAATTATATTAAACTTTTTATATTAATATACCTTACCCTTTTCCTGTTATGGAATTTCTAAGCAAAAAATCAACTTATACTCCCAATATTTGTACAACCACAAGTACAATTAAATATTTCTAGGTATAAGTTGATTTTTAAGTTAGAACTCTATATTGCATTTCTTAATCAGTAATAACTTCTTTACTCTTAATCTTTTTCTCTAGTTTCGTATTTACCATAGAATAAACTACAGGTACTACCACAAAAGTAAGGAATGTAGCTGTCAAAAGTCCACACATCATGGCAACAGACATAGGTCCAAAAAGTGCACTACCTGAAAAAGCCAGTGGTATAAGTGCTGTAATAGTTGCCGTAGAACTCAATATTATAGGCCTAAATCTTTGGCTTACAGCAAACATACAAGCATCATCTACAGAAAGCCCATCTTCTCTACCATTGTTTATATACTCAATGAGAAGTATGGCATTTCTTATAACAACTCCAATTAAGCTTATTATGCCCATAAAAGCTGTAAGTGACAGATTCATTCCAAAAGCATGAAGCCCTATTGAAACTCCTATAAGGGACAGCGGCAGAGAACACATTATTACAAGCGGTTGTACAAATGATTTAAACTGGATAAACAAAAGTACATATATTATTACTAAAATGAGCACACCTGCTACACCAAGGCTTGTAAAGTACTTACTTATCTGAGCCTTTTCACCATCATATATAACTTTTACTGGATCTATACTCATTCCATCTATTTTTTGCTGCAATTCTTTTTCTATATTAACTGAATTATATCCACTTTTAACATCACTGTAAATAGTTACAGTTCTGTCTTCTTTATAATGGGTTATCTTATCTATTTCCGAATTAAGTTTAACAGATGCAACCTCATATAAAGGTATTTTATTCTTGGTAACACTTGATTCAATATATAAATTTTTCAAGTCTCCTACAGATGAAATATTTGTTTTGACCATAATATCATATTCATTACCATTTTTTCTATAAGTAGAAGCCTTATATCCTTTAAGTGCAATATTAATCTGCTGCAGGACATCTGATTTTAATAAGCCAAGTTGTGATGCTCTATTTTCATCTATATCTACCTCATATTCATAAGTCTTTTTAGCAGCATCATCTCTTACATTCATAGTTCCAGGTATATTTTTTAACTGCTGCTGTATCTTTTCAGAAGCCTGCTGAATCTGATCTAAGTCATCTCCAGTAAGTCTCAAACGTATCGGTGCACCTATAGGCATTGCTTCCTCAAGTTGCTTTACTGTAGCCGTACCTCCTGAAATATTGTTATCTATTTGATTTTGTACATATTCTACTAACTCCTGCCTAGTTTTAAATCTATTTGTCTTCTTTAAATCTACTTTCACCATAATTTGGGCTGTATCATCAGCAGGTGCAACTGTAGGAAGTGTTACATAAAACTTAGGCATACCACCACCTATAGCCGAAGTATAAGCTGTAACTTCTTTTTGCCGTTTTAATATACCTTCTATTTGGTTCACCAACTTGCTGGTACTTTTTATATCCGCAACTTTTTCATTTGAGACATCTATATATATCATATTTTTATCTACATAAGGGAAGAGCTGCATTCCGAGAGTTTTAATTAAAATCAATGCCACTGCAAAAACAGCTAATGCTGCCCCAATAATAGTTTTCTTGTGCTTAAGTCCATATTTTAAAAGATTCTCAAACATCATACGGATTGGATTTTGCCGTTTGCTCTCCTTACTCTTTCTAAAAAACAAAGAAGACATAGCTGGTGTTACAAACAACGCACATAAATAAGAACAAATTACACATATTATAACAACCTGTGGCAAACTCTTTAAAAATTTGCCGACTACTCCAGATATGGAAAGCAGCGGTAAGAAGGCTCCTACAATAATTAATGTAGAGGTAAATACTGGAACAAATAATTTCTTTATTCCATTAAATGCCGCTTCATTTCTCGGCAATCCATCATCTATTCCAACCTGTATGACATCTCCTATTACTATGGCATCATCAACAAGTATTCCAAGTGCTATAATAAGTGCTGTAGTTGACATCTGTTCAACTTTTATTCCAAGAGCATACATAATAGCAAAAGTCATGCATATTGATATAGGTATAACTGCAGATACTACCATTGCATTTCTAAATCCCATGCCTATAAGAACAGTTATGATTACAAGTATTATTCCATCTCTGAGATTTTTCATAAAAAATGAGACAGAATCACTTACATCTTTAGGTTGAAAAGTAACTTCATCTATTTTGAGATCACTTGGAGTTCCTTTTTTTATTGTGTCTAATTTTTTCTTTATGTCATTTCCTATTGGAATTATATTTTTATTTTTTTGAAAATACACCGCAAGCAATACTGCATTTTGAGCATTGTCAGTAAATTTATAGGTTGAATCATCATCATAGTCCATATATACTTTTGCTATATCTTTAATTCTTACCATTTCACCTGTACTACTTGAGACTCCTACAACAGTATTTTCTATATCATGCAGTGAACTAAACATACCTGGTGTATTTACTTTTATCTTACCCGTAACCAAATTTAAGGAACCTGATGGTATGTCTACATTCTGTGCTTTTAATACAGAACATACATCTGCTACAGATATTTGATATTTATTTATTTTATTCCAATCTATATCTACTTTTACTTGTCTATCCTGCTTACCCTTTACATCTATCCTAGAAACACCTTCAGTATCACGAAGTTCCTTCTTTATATCATCAGCATAATCTCCTAACTGTTGATAAGAATAATTATTACCTGATATACTTATTATGCTGCCAGCTGTTTCTGTAAGATTAGTATTAATTTCACTATCATTACATCCACTTGGAAGGTCAGATTTTAAATCTTTTATCTTATCTCTTAAATCTCTCCAAGATTTATCTTCATCAGCATCATTGTTTAAATAGAGTATAACTATTGACGCATTGCTTTCTGAATAAGATTGTACATAGTCACATCCATCAACTTCCTCGGCTTTCTGTTCAACCTTTTTAGTAACCAACTTTTCTATATCGCTAGGTGAAGCACCTGGATAAACTGTAGTAATCATAGCTGCTGGAGATGCAACATCTGGGGTTTCCTGTTTTGAGATTCCACTATAACAGTAAAAGCCACTAACTATAATTATAGCCACTAGAAATAATACAATTTTTTTATTTTTTATAGCTGCTTTAATTAATCCCATATTATATTCTCCTTCTATTTAACTGTAACTTTATATCCTGATTTTAAGTTCTTCATTCCTTGAACTACAAGTTCATCTCCATCTTTTAACCCATCTACTGAAACTTTATCCTCATCAGTATCGCCTAAAGTTATATTTTTCTTAACAGCATGTCCATTTTCAACTACATAAACATAATCTTCGCCATCATTTAAGACTGAACTAATTGGAACGGATATAGAATTCGTTTGACCCATGTCTATGTAAACTGTTGAAGTTTCACCTACATAATATTTGCTAGCATCTATAGCAGTAGACAACTTGATTTCAGCACTATATGTTCCAGATTTACTATCTGCCATTTGGACTATATTTACAATTTCTCCTTGTGCTTTATCATCTCCAATATTTACTTGTGCCTTTGTCCCAACTTTTACTTTCTTTACATCATCATCCGACAGACCTACTGTAATAACCTGATTTTCACTTCTAAACAATATTACAGGATTACCTGCCTGCTGCATTTCTCCTTCTTTACCTAATACATCAACAACATAACCATCCATATCTGCAGTCATAGTAGCATCATTAAGTAAACTTTCTTTTGAATCATAATCTGCTTTTGCCTCATTTAGTTGGTCCAGAGTTGCTTGTTTGTCTTCTGGTCTAGACCCATTTTGAAGCTGCTGCAAACTTTGCTCGGCACTATCTAATGCATTCTGAGTACTGTCTACCTGAAGCTTTGTATCATTTAACTGCTGATTTGAAATAGCTCCAGCTTGATTTAATTTAAGATATTTATTATATAAATCTTTATAATAATTATTGTTATCCTGTGCATTTTGCACAGCTATTTGAGCTTTATTTATATCTTCCTGCTGTGCTCCATTTACTGCTTTACTATATTGTGCCGAAGCTGTATCCATTTGAGATTTAGCAGCTTGTGCTGCAAAATTTAAATCAGTTTTATCAAGGTCTGCTAATTTTTCACCTTTTTTTACATGTTGGCCCTTCGATACATATATTTTTGAAATTTTAGCTGAACTCTTAAAAGATAATTTTCTAACTTCACTGCCTCCTGTTAATCCTTCATATTGGAGTGTCATAGGAAAACTTCCGCTTTTAATTTCCACAGTTTTTACCGGATAACTTTTAGCAATAGGCTCTTTTTCTTTATTCTTTGAAAAAGCTGTAAAATACGTTGTTAATGCAATAATAACCACAACAACTAAACAAATAATAGGTACTTTTTTTCTTACAACAACATTAGGTACCTTTTCTCTTATAACATTAAGAACTTTATTTGACATAATACACCTCCTAATACAAGAATGATAAGTCGCGACCATGTGGTCAATCAATAAATTATACCACCTACGTACTTTTATTGTCAATACTAGAAAACTTGATCATAAATGTTATAATTACTATTGAGAGATTCCATGATTATAAACCTATTGCTTAAATTGTATTAATTATAAAATTAGGAGTGATAAACTTTGCCTAATAAAACTTTTTTTAATTTGCCCAAAGAAAGACAGAAGGAAATTATAGAAATATCTATTAAGGAATTTTCAAATCACGATTTTGATTCATCTTCTTTAAATAGAATTATAACTAATTTAAAAATTGCTAAGGGAAGCTTCTATAGATATTTTAGTAATAAAACAGACCTATATATCTTTCTTATTAACTATACCTTAAACAAGCAATTAGCTTATATAACCAACTTTAAACCAGAAGAAGAGCATTTAGATGCTATAACGTTGTCAAAAAAACTTGTAATACATGTATTGGAATTTGATTTTATGTATTACAACTATGCTAGCTTTCTTTTTCATGCCTGTAAAAGTGAACAATTTAAAAGCTATTTACCAACAAATCGAAAAGAATTTATAGCTATAATAGATATATTTCAAGATAAAAAATTGATACGTAGGGATTTAGATAAAAATATTATGATATTTTATATATTTAGAAATATGGTACTTCTCAGAGATTTCATTGTGGAGAGACTCAATATACCAGAAGTGGAATTTTCCAAAGGATATGCCACATATAAAAAACATGAAAAATCTATAAATGAAATCACAGAGACATACTGCGATTTGCTACTAAATGGGATAAAGCAAAAATGACTTATATAGTAAAATATGTAAGTCATTTTATAGATCACTCAATTATATTTTGGCTTCTCTCCAAAATATTGATAATAATAACATTTTAATTTGCCATTATATAATTTTCTATTCTTATCTGATTTTTTTCCAAAATGTTTTTCAAATCCTTCATGAGCCGTTATTATAAAATAAGACCAATTTTCAAGCTTTGAAAATACGCTGCCCATATCCTCATAAAGTTTCTCCACTTCCTTGACATCTCCAAGTCTTTCGCCATAAGGTGGGTTACTTATTATAAAACCATATTTCTTTTTTGAACTAAAACTTTGAACAGGAATTTTTTGAAATTCAATTTGGTCTGCCACTCCTGCTTTTTTAGCATTATCTTTTGCGGTTTTAATTACCCAGCCATCTATATCCGAAGCTAAAATTTTAAACTCTTTATTATTTATGGAATTTCTAGCATGCTTTCTCAAATCATCCCATAAATCATGAGGAATTATACCCCACTTTTCTGACACAAAGCTCCTATTTAAACCTGGTGCTATATTTTTTCCTATCATAGCAGCTTCAATGACAATAGTTCCAGAACCGCACATAGGATCTACGAGTACTCTAGAGGGCTCCCATTTGCTTAGGAGAACTAAAGCTGCTGCTAAAGTTTCCTTCATAGGTGCTCCACCTGAGTTCTTCCTATATCCCCTCTTATGAAGTCCTTCACCGGAAGTATCTACCGTTAAAGTTACTATATCCTTTAATATTGCTACTTCTATTTTATATTCTACTCCATCTTCACTAAATTTCTCTCTGTTATACTTTTTTTTCATAGATTCAATAACAGCTTTTTTAACTATTGACTGGCAATCCGGCACGCTATGTAGTTTGGATTTTATAGATTTTCCAGTTACATGCATAAACGCATTTTCAGGCATTATGCTTCCCCAATCTACAGCAAGTGTTCCTTGAAAAAGTTCTTCGAAACTTTCAGCTTTAAATTCTGACATTTTTATAAGTACCCTGTCTGCAGTTCTAAGCCACAAGTTACAGGTAACTATATCCATCTCATCTCCAGGAAAAGTAACTTTACCATTTTCCAATTTTAAGTCATCATATCCTAAGTTTTTAAGCTCTTTAGCCACTACGGACTCAAGTCCAAAAGTTGATGTGGCAATTAAAGTATAGTCCATATTATCCTCCTAAAGTTATATATATAAATCTAGCTTTCCTTTACAAGTTCTATAGTTATTATATCAAATGTAGTTTTAATTTATATAGAAATTATAAAATATAAAAAATAAGGCCAACAATTAACAAGTATTATTAATTGTTGGACAGAGTATTATTAATTCAGAATTTCTGTTTATATTTACCTTTTATCATCTTTATTATATTGAAGGGCGGCTTTGCCTTCGTCACCAGTACTTATTCGTATAACATTTTCTACATTATATACAAATATTTTTCCATCGCCCATTTCTCCAGTGTGAAGAACTTTTTTAGCAGTTTCAACAACTTTCTCTACAGGTACCTCACAAACTATTATCTCTACTTTAACTTTAGGCAATAAATTAATATCCATAGTTAACCCACGATAATATTCTTTATGGCCTTTTTGCATTCCACACCCTAAAACATTTGTAACAGTCATACCTGAAATGCCTATATCTCCTAATGCTTTTTTCAGCTCTTCAAATCTTCCGCCAGAAGTAATAATATCAACCTTAGTAAGTTTGTCTCCCATTATTTTACCTCCTTTAAACATATATTTGCTTTCATAATACAGCTTATGATATTTTATGAAAATTAACTCTCTAATTCAATTCTTATTTTAAACTAGAGTTCCCTTTCTTACAATAAAATAGTCAATTGTTAAATATTCATTCCTCCATAAGCTTCTTCACCGTGTTCTGTAACATCAAGTCCAATTTGTTCATCTTTATCAGTTACTCTTATGCCACTTACAGCTTTAATTACTTTAATTATTATAAATGTAACTATTGCAGAATATACAACACTTGCCACAACAGCTGTAAGTTGAATTAAAACCAATTTAGGATTTCCATGTATAAGTCCACTCGCACCGGCAGAGTTTATTGCTTTCCATGCAAATATTCCTGTAGCAATTCCTCCCCAGATTCCTCCTACACCATGACATCCAAAAGCATCAAGTGCATCATCATATCCAAACTTAGATTTTACAAAAGTAACAGTAGTATAACAAATAGCTCCTCCTATTAATCCAATAAGTATTGAAGCTAAAGGACTTACAAAACCTGCAGCTGGAGTTATAGCTACAAGACCTGCAACTATTCCACTAGCGACTCCAAGAGAAGTAACTTTCTTCCTATAGAGAAGTTCACAAATACTCCAACTTATTGCTGAAGCTGCTGCGGAAGTATTTGTAGTTATAAAAGCATTTACTGCTACATCATTTATAGCAAGTGCACTTCCAGCATTAAATCCATACCAACCAAACCAAAGTATGGCAGCTCCTAAGCATGTCATCGGCAGGTTACTAGGTTTGCCTACATTCTTCCTTTTCCCAAGCATAAGTGCTGCTACAAGTCCGGAAATACCTGAACTAATATGAACTACATTACCACCTGCAAAATCCAAAGCTCCGAGATTTTTAAGCCATCCACCTGTTCCCCATACCCAGTGAGCAATAGGATCATAAACTAAAGTTGTCCAAAGTAAAACAAATGCTACCCAAGGCATAAATTTCATTCTTTCTGCAATAGATCCTGATATAAGTGCTGGAGTTATTATAGCAAACATAAGCTGAAACAACATATATACTTGCTGTGGAATAGTAGCTGCGTAATCTGCATTTGGTGCAAATCCAACTCCTTTTAAACCTGCAAAATTAAAACCACCTATGATTCCCCCAATGTCTGTACCAAAACACAATGTGTATCCTATAAGTATCCATTGAATAGATATAACTGCTAAAGCTGAAAAACTATGAAGAGTGCTGTTTAAAGTGTTCTTTCCTCTAACCATTCCTGCATAAAATAAGGCCAGTGCTGGAGTCATTATCATTACTAGTGCCGCGCTTATAAGTACGAAAACTGTATCTGCTCCATTTACTCCGTTCATAAAAATACCTCCTTTTAAAAATGTGTATAAATTTTTGAAAAACTTATATATATAATACTAATTTTTAGACAAATTATCAATAGTAATATTAAAATTTTAATAATTTATTATGAATAGTATATTTTTATTAACAATTGCAGAATTTAGTTCATTAATATTCATATAAGAATTTATTCTTATATATTTCAGTATTGTATATAAGATTAAGAAATATACTACACATTATTAATGAATACTATAAGCTAAAATTTAACAAAAATAGTAGACAAACTTTCTTACGATGAAATAGGTAAGCTTTCAAGATGGTTTAACAAATTTATAAATAATCAAATGTCTATGATAAAGAGAGTTGGTATTTCTTCCAAAACATCAAAAGACTCTGTTGAAGTAGTTTCCAATTTAACTACGGACAATATATTTCAAATAACTAATAAAGAAATCGAAGATGTAGACAACATGGTTGTAAATATAAATCAAGCTGCAGATGAAATAAATAGAAGAACCGTTAAAGGTACTAACAGCAGTGAAAAATCCCTAAATCTACTTGAAGAAATACTGAGCAAAACAACAAGGTTAAAAGAAATAAGTGATACTTTAGAATATTCATCTGACAACCTTCAAGAAATGGTAGGTGCATTTAAGATAAGTTAAGAAAAATAGATTCATGAATATTTTACTTTCATGAATCTATTTTTATGATTTATTTTTATCAATAACTAATTTTGTGATCCGATCAATCTCCTGATTTACAATGGAAATGCCATTATTCGAATTATATTTTTCTTTGCCTTTAATATATGAAATATTATTGTAATTAATTTCATCAGAAACATCAATAATATATGATCGTGTTGGAGTTTCACTTATCTCTATAGATAATAGAAGCCATTTATTTTCCATTAGTAAGCTTTCAAAACATTCTTTAAAATATGCACATATGTTTTCAAGTGTTGGATTCAACGTATTAAATGGAGTAATGTTATTAATATATTTATCTTGAAACTTTTGTAGATATTTTTCAATATTCTTTTCTATATCATTAAAAATAATAAAGTTATCTTCTAACTTAACTGTATCTAGGGTAATCTCCCAGGTATGTGGGTGTTCTTCACCCAAAATACCCTTTAGATATATGGAATGTGATGCATTGAGGTAAAATTTAAATCTATATTGGTTATATTTCAAAAGTTTATTCCTCCATTTCCACATAATAGTTATACTTCAAATTACAGTTGTCTAATATTTTTTTCTGCAGACTTTAAAATTCTAAATAAATTTTGCGTTTCAGATGTTTTTACTGAAATTCCAAAGGATATGCTGCATATAGCACCAATAAAACTATTTTTTATTTTTTCTCCTATTTCATCTACTTTTCTGAAAGCAGCTTCTCTATCTGTGTTAATCATAATCAATACAAATTTATTATCACTTATTCTTGAAACAATATCAGATTCATTACAACTTTCTAAAAGTATTTCTGCTAATTCTACTAATACCTCATCACCCTTTCCACGACCTAAAACATTATTTATATTTTTTATACCTTCTATATTCACTCTAATTGCTGCAATAGGCAAAAATAACTCCTCATTCATTTTAGGAAGGATGGTATAAAAAAATTTTCTATTATAAACTCCCGTAAGTGGATCACATATAGTAGCTTTACGTGCAGATTTCTCCAGCTGACTTATTGTAGAAACAAAGTTTTGTACTTGAATATTCTTATTTTTAAGTTGGTTTTTAAGATTTTTTACCTTTTTAAACATAAAATACAAGTATAGTGAAAAAGCCACTGAAAGTATTATAATTGCCATAGTAGCTATTCCAGCAAGAATATATAATCTTACAATGTGTTGATTAAATAAAGTCTCTCTAAATAGATAATCTTCTGAAGTTGACATTCCTATAACATATTTTTCGTTTAATACTTTAAAAAAGCACCAGGAAACCATTTCTTTTCCCTTTTTACTGTCCTTTACAATTTCACCTTTACCACTTATCCCAGAGTTCATGAGACTTTTTACTTCATCCAAGTTACTGCCGCCATTATATTCCCATAAATTAAAACTATCTTTTAATCCTTTACCCTTATACTGTTCAGTGGTTAAATAATTTCTTTCAAATAAAATATTCTTGCTATTATAAAAAAACACATATTTATTTTGAGAATTTATCTCCTTTTTAATAATCTCGCTTATAACCTTTTCTTCTGCTGAATGTAATGTAAATCCCTTATTTTGTACATAATCATTTAAACTTTCCTGTAGCCTGTCTGATAATTGATTAGTAATTGAATATTGCTCTCTTGAAAAAGCATCTATTATATTCTTTTTATGATTGCCTATTTCATAAAATACGTCGAGCCACAATGCTGAAATAAAGGCTGCAGTTATTATAAAGATTAAAAGTATTTTTATCAAATAATTTTCTGATGCTCTCTTCTTCATCATCAATGCAATTTCCTCTCTTGAAATTATGATTCTAGCTTTATTTCTCCAATACAATATTATGGATTATTGACTATCCTTCTTACTTGGTCTATTATTTTAAATACTCTTTTAAAATCTGACTTACTTATATTGCAAAAGGCTCTATACTCCTCTTTTAAATTCAGTGTTCTCCACTTACTCTCAAGCTTTATGCTATTGATAATTCCTGCAAACCTTATCCAAAATATCATAAAGTTAAATAGAGGCATTAAAACAATCAAATAAACTTTTGCAGAATAATATTTTCTTATATCCTTATACTCTGCAAGATATACCCTTACATTTAGATAAAATAAGAATGCAGATAGAACATATAATAAATATATTACAAATACAGATCCTAAGACAAGATAAAGTGGGTAATCCATAAATAGAAGAAATATAAGGGCAAAATACCATATCATCCTAGGAAACGCAAACGTATGATCATACATCAATATCCTTATCATAAAATTGCTAAAAAATCCTCCAGCTGAATAGAGTTTGTCCTTTAAAAACATATGTGAAACTTCCATTTCACCCCGCTGCCAACGCTGGCGCTGAGTATATAGTTTATTAAAATTATCGATAGGTTCAACAAAAAAAAGTGCATTTTCACACAAATATACTTTTTTCTTTAGCAAATGCCTAACCTGAAAAGTTATCTGGGTATCTTCACATACAGTTTCACTATTATAGAGCTGAGTTTTTAAAATTGTGGATTTTCTAAACGCTGAAAAGGCGCCAGATAAAGTATATATACTGTTGAGCTCCGATTCAAAATTTCTTCCTGCTAAAAATGCTTGAGCATATTCAAAAAATTCACACCTTCTTACTAATTTTAAAAACGGAGTTTTAGTGTTTTCTATATATTTGGCATCGGTTAAAATTGCACCGGTCATACAGTGGATATGCGTATTTTGTTCAAAACGTACAACCATATTCCTTATTGCGTTAGTTTCAAGTATGCCATCACTGTCAATATGAATTATATATTTCCCTCCGCTATTAAAAAGTGCCATATTAAGTGCTTTTGATTTACCCTGTTTAGCATTTAAGTACCTCATGGACAGCCCTTCAAATTCTTTCTGACTTTTTGTGAAAATTTCAAAGCTATTATCACTACTCATATTATTTACAAGCATCACATCTATAAGTTCAGTAGGATAATTAGATTCATATATGGATTTAATACAAGATTCCAGGGTTTGTGCAGAATTATATACAGGAACAATAACTGTTATTTCCGGAAGTTTTCCCGAAAAACATTCCTTTTTTAGGGACATTTTCTTTTTAATTAAAATAAAAAATCCTACAATGGAAGGCACAATTTCCATTATAAATGGTATTATAATCCATGCCATCCAAAAAATCATTTCCTTAAAGGTTTTACTTAATATCATCTCCATATAAAACATTACCTACCTTTTGCCTTTTAATTTGAGACCTGGTAAATACGTAAAAGTACAAAATTATTGACAAGGCATAAAAAACTATTCTTCCAAATATAGTATGAGCAAAATAAAAAATATTGTTACCATAATAATATACAAGTACACAAATAATAAAAATTCTAATTATATTTGCCAGGAATATCCACACTACTCCTATTATATTGTACATTATTTTTTCCAGTGTATTATATAAAGGAAAGAACCATAAAAGTGCAGTAAAAGCAAGTATCTCTATTACTCCTGAACACTCATAGTCTATATACATGGATATAGCTGATCCTCCACTTTGTATAAGTATAAGTGAATACTGGTAAAATGCCTGATAACATCCTGTGACATCTCCCATAATACCTGAGGCTGCTGCAACTGAACGACTTAACACATTTACTAAATAAGGCTGTAAAATCACCATCATGAAAAAAAACAAACCAACAGATCCCGCCACAAATTTAAAGAAATACAATTTAGCTCTTGTAAAAACCGTTATTAAATATATCCATACAATTAGTAAAAAGCATATTAATATCTTCATTCTATTTTTCTCTTTCTACGATAGATAAAAAATCCAGAAGCAACGATCAAGATACCTATAGAAACTCCCATGTAAGGATAAGTACTACCTACTTGAAATGCTACACCCTGATTGCCTAAATTAGGAAACCCAAGATTTAAAGTAATCATTTGATCTTTGCTGTCCTTTTGAAAAATAGTTAAAGGTATTCTAAATTCACCCTGATCACTTGTTTTTCCGTCGCTGTTGCTTCCACGTACTACGTATCCGTCTGTAGAAAACGGCCTGTAATCCATGCTATAATTATAAATAGATATACGCCCTTTGGACGGTCTATCAACCTGTATAGTCAAGTTTCCTTGAATGCCATTATTATCAGAATATGTTATTGTATAGTTATTTAACTGTTGGCCTCCTACAGTTGCCATTTTTATATATAAATATAAATCTTTATCGTCTGAATACCACTTCACAGTGTGAACTGCTCCCTGCCAATAATATAATTTTTGGCTTGGCTTATCAATCCAGTCATCAAAATATCCATCTAGTGTCACTCCACTGTCAGCAGCATATACTTTTAAAGGATATAAAAACATTACAGATATAAGGAGTACAGATATAATTGTAATTATCTTTTTCATTTTAGACCACCCTTTTATATATATAAATAATAAAAAATGCAAACCCCATTAGTCCTATTACAGATACAGCTATTCCTTGAAATAAATAGGGATAAGTAACTCTAATTTTAGTTTCGCCTTTATTTACATTCAAAAGATTTTGTTTTGAATAGATTTCGCCACTATTACTTTTATAGGCATCTAAAAATGCAACTGTTGTATTGACATTGTTTTTAGGAGAATTTATAGTAATTGAATTTTGTCCATATTTTAAATCTATAGGTATAAGAATCCGCTTAGGCAGTATGGAAGATTTAGTTCTCATTATTGTATCCATTATAGTTAGTACTTTGCTGTCGTCATTTTCCATTCCGTGGAACATTAAATTAAAGCCTAAAAAAGTTATATTTTTATTTTTTCCTTTTCCACTTCCGAGAAAAGGAACTTTTTTGCCGTTGACCCAAGAGAATCCTGTAACCTGAGGAACATTATCTAAATAAACTGTATTCCATATTTTATATTCATCTTTAAAATTTACACTTTCATACTTTTTATTGTTAAAAAACATGTCCGGTATCTTTGTACTAAACGTAATGGGCTGGGCTGTAACCCCAAGAAAAACCATACGATTTGTAATTGTATCTGACGGAATTCTATTCATATCTATAATAACCTTTATCCCCATACTACTTAACTTAGAAACCATATTTTCCGCTTTAGATCTACTATTATAACGGAAATCTGAAAGATAAATCACTTTATATTTACTAAGTTCATCTAACGTATAATCTTCAATATTCCAGGAAGATCCTATTTCAAAAGAAGGATATTGAAGAGGTATATCCGATGCAGAACGCCCTATGCACAAACCGGAATATTTTGTTACCACACCAAAGTTTTCCGAAGTTTTTCTATGAAATACATAACCCTCGCTTGTCTCTTTGTATAATGTATATTGAGAAAGCTTTGCCGCACTATTTATAATGCTAAAATCTCTCTTATTCTTTTTCATAGGTGCTTTGGCTACAACAGCAGTATCACATCCCATTTCAAGGGATCTGTCAAACATATAATTGTAATAGCCCTTTTCAAGTGCAGTATTTAAAAGCACAATATTTTGAGCCGTTGCTGCCCCCTGCCATGCCCAACCATAGGAATATGAAGTTTTCTTGTCTTCACTGCAAATATAAAAAGATGGATATGCCCCAAATGTACTGTTGTCGAGCAGTGCAATTCTCTGTTTTGTAATATTTTTAGCTGAACTCAAAATATTGTCTACTTCAGCGGATTTAATTTGTGGGTATAATGAAAGATTAAATGATAAAGAACTGTCAGCAGCTATTAAAACCACCATTATAATCATAAAATATTTTTTACATTTTGTCCAATTCAATAAACTAATAATAAATAATGCATAGGCTATAGGAGTAAATCTAACCATCCACAATAGCTGGCTAAAGGGCATCTTTTCAAGCATAGGTACAAAAGCTGTAGTTGTTCCCAGAAATATCACTATAGAGGTAATAAATCCTGGTACACTTTTTTTGTTTGAAACAAATATTCCCAAAATCGATATAATCAAAATTGACAATCCATAATAAAAATATTCTCTATCTACTATACCAAATAATCTTAAAAATGGATTCAATGAAATAGTAAATGGAGTAGCTAAAAGCTCCATCATCTGAGAAGAAGTAGCTCCACTATCCATAGAAACCAGTCCGCCCTTTAAAGCAGGATAAATCCAAATTCCACAAATTGCAAAAGATAAAAGCATTGTTAATATAACATGAAAGCTTCTTTCAATTTTCTTGTTCATTATAGAATAAAGAGATAAAAATATAAATGAAGCAATTCCTATCATAGCCCCTATCATTAAATGGCACATTATTATGGCACACATAAACAGTGCAATAGGTATAATAGAAGATCTATCATCATCTTTTACAAATTTCCATACAAAATAGAACAAGTAAGGTATAAGTGCTGCAATAATAACCCTAGGTATGTTTCCAGCAACAAAAAGCACTCTTATATTTTCTGGAAGAAAAAACCATAGAATTCCAAAAACTAAGGAAAGTAATATCCTTCTCTGGTGTATACCCCACAGCAGCCACCCTAAACCTCCTATAAAAAATGAATATCCAATAAAAATTACATACCCATTAATGGGATTTCCACCGGAAATAAATTCACATGCAGCAAGTACATAATAGGAAAGCGGTCCCCAATACCTAAAGGGTTGTACGCCATTGTACCAAAACTGAGTAAAAAGTGGATATATATTGCCTTCTTTTATACTTTTGTATAGCAAATCTCCTTTAAATATATGTCCATAAGTATCTGCACCCCAGGGGTATCCTCCTGTTTTTGCTATGCAAAGTAAAAGTACTATTGTTCCAATTAGCAAAACAGATATTGCTCCTGCTGTCTCTAAGAAAACATGATTACTTTTTCTCATTTTGTCATTATGCCTTATAGCGTTAGGAGTTTTTTTACTTTCTTCTATTTTTATAGTATTCTTCTTTTCTATAACTTTCTCCTTTTTATCATCCTCTTGTATCCATGTTCCTTCAACAATAGTATTACTTGAATTTTTTAAATCATCTGTTAATTGTTTAGCTGTAGTATTTAAAATATTATTAATAATTATTCTTGTCATTCTTTTTTTATAGTTTTTAAACTCTTCCTCGTAACCTGGTTCTTTTATATCATTTTCATCATAATTTACAACATAAACCCTTGCAGGAGTTTCACTAATTTCTAACCTTACAAGTATCATATTATTATTCTTCAATATTTCTTTAAGCCGAACGTATAAGAAATCTCCTACATTTTCAATTGTGGGTTCTATCTTATCAAAAGGTTCAATCAAGTTTAATTCTTTTTCATCATAAATATTCAAAAATTCTTGTACTATTTTTTCAACATCATCATATAAGGCAAAATCATCGTTGATAATTTTTATGAAAAGTGAAATTTCAAACGTATGCGAATGTAAATTTCCACGTCTATTATTGATTAAAACACTATGAGAAATATTTATTTTAAATTTATACTTATATCCTTGAAACTTCACTAAAAATCACCACCTAATGATTCCTATTTATTTTTATAATAGAATTCTTTTCCTTGTTTTTTGGCAATCAAATACCTAGGTCTTCTCTTTACTTCGTCATATATTTTAGATATATATATGCCAATAATTCCTAAACTTATCATTATGCAACTTCCAATTCCCAGTATCAGAATTATGACTGTAGTAAATCCTGTAAAAGCCTTACCATTAAATTTCATATACAAAGTTTGTACAAATAAAATGCAATCAACAAGCATCATTATAATGCCTAACCAAGCAACTATATACAGTGGTAGTGATGTATAAGAAGTAACAGAGTATATTCCAAGCTTTACTAGATTACCAAGTGACCATTTAGACTTACCACTAGTTCTAGCTTGGACCTCAAAGGGAATTTGAATTCTATTATATCCCACCCAGGCTGACATACCTCGAAAGAAAGTAATTGATTCATGCATTGATTTCCATGCCTCTATTACTTTTCTATCCAATAATTTAAAATCAGATGCACTGTTTAAGTTTATTCCTGACACTTTATTGAACAAATCATAAAATGCTGACGCAGCAAATTTCCTAAATAAAGGTTCCTTTCCTCTCTCCAATTTAATTCCTTCTACCACATCATAACCTTGTTCCTTCCAAAGACGTACCATCTCAGGTATTAATTCTGGGGGATGCTGCAAGTCACAATCAAGTATGACACAAGCATCTCCCGATACATGCTCTAACGCTGCACATAAAGCAGCCTCTTTTCCAAAATTACGGCTTAACTCAATAATGGATATGTTATTATAATCCCTGCACAATCTATTCATCTCTTTAGAAGAGTTATCCGTAGATCCATCATTGACTAATACAAATTGATGTTCTATATTATTCTCTAATAAAATTGACATTACTTTAACTACATTAGAATATACTTGCTGTTCTTCATTATATATTGGTATAATTATGGAAACCATAATCTCAACCCCTTATATCAATTTGTAGTTATAATATTAAGTATAAATAATTTTATGCACAAACTTCTTACTTTAATATTCGAATTTTTATATTTTAAATTGACTTACTATATCTGTAAGTTTTTCTGCAAGTTCTGCCTGGCTTTGAGAAGAACCAGATATATCTGAAATAGCCTTAGTAACCTCATTTACACTACTGGAAATTTCCTCAGATCCAGCCGCAGACTCCTGGGCAGTAGCTGCTGCACTTTGGATACCACCATTTACCTCAGATACTATATCACTCATCTGTTTTGAAGCTACAGCAATTTCCTCTGACATCTGATTCATAAATTCTGCATCCTTTTCATACTGTAGCCCTGTATCCATTAGAATTTGATAATTGGGTTTAACACTATTTGATATATAATTCAAAATTTCTTTGCCGCTGTCAGACAAATTATTAAAAGCATCTTCCACCGCAAGTACCATTCTATTTATATTTTCAACTGCTTCTGAAGATTCTTCTGCCAATTTTCTAACTTCATCTGCAACTACCGCAAATCCTTTACCATGCTCACCTGCACTTGCAGCTTCAATAGCTGCATTTAAGGCTAGAAGATTTGTCTGCTCTGCTATATCACCAATAGAAGCTGCCATAATTTTAACTTCTGAAACCACTTTACCCTTTTCAATAGCCTTTATAATATCATCTCTTCTTTTATTATATATATCATTACCTTCTTCTATACTTTGAGCTGCCTTTTCCTTTATGTCTACAGCACGTTTTTTTATTTCTGTTGAAGACTTTGTAGCTTCATTTGCCTTTTGGGTAAGCTTATGTGTATTTTGCTCCATTTTTTCACAAGAGGCACTTATTTCTTCTGTAATCCTACTTAAATCTTCAGATCCACCTGCTATTTGTGAAGTAGACTCATTTACAGACGTCATCATAGAGGAGATTTCCTCCGTAGTAGCAGATAATTCTTCACTAGAAGCACTTATATTTTCAGTACTTTGCGTTATCTCAAGTACCAAATTTCTAATATTTTTATTGGCCTTACCCAATTCTCCAGCTATAGTTCCCATTTCATCTTTACTCAATGCCTGAATAGATTTACTTAAATCACCCTGACTTATAGCATCTGTAAATTTTAAAATACTATTTGCTTCTTTTGAAATTGATGAAGCAATCCTATTTCCTAAAAAGAAAGCTACAACTATTCCAATTAGAGTAATTATCATTATCATATACAATGACTCATTATATATAGACATATTGCTGTTATTCTTATCATTGGCTTTTTGAACTTCAGTTTGAGTCAACTGCTCAATAGTAGAAGTTAATTTATTTCTATAAGTAGCTGCTTCCTTATTTACATTCATGGCATCATCATATTTTCCTTGACCCATAAGTTCTATAATTTTATTACATATGTTTCTCCAGTCAATCAATTGACTTTCCAACTTAGATACTAAATTTTTTTCCTGCAAAGTCAAATCAGAGTTTTTATAATTATTTAATATACTGTTATCTTTATTTTGATAAGGAGCTATATTTTTTATAGTATCCTGAACCTTATCTTTATCTCTGCTTTCAACAAGATCTATTGTCTCTAAGCGCTGATGCATTATATCAGCATCAAACTTGTCAAGATTTTTAACATTTTCTAAATCCACACTGTACATCTCATTTGCACCTTTATTTATATTATGCATGTTCACCAAGCCTATTATTCCTACAATTACAACGAATAAAGTTACCATAAAAAAGCCTATAACCTGCTTTTGTTTAATTTTTAAATCATTAAACCATCTCATATTATTTTCCCCCCGTAAGATATCAAATAACTTGTCCTAAACAACATAAAACTTAAATATATTACTAAATTTCCACCTCAATAAATAATAAAAATCATTACTATATTATTTACAAATATGGAAATTATTAAATTGTAAAAATAAAACCTCACACCTATAGATTATAGATGTAAGGTCGGTTGTATCATTAACTCCGTATATGTCTGATACCCAAATTACGGCATATATATCATAGTTTCCTTTACATTATCAATAATATTAACACAAATACATACCTTATTCAACAAAATTCTTATCCTGTAAAGTTAAATTATAACTGTACAATCCCTATTTAACTTTCCACTTCTTCAACTCTAGTCCCACCCTTAGCTGTAAAGGAAAAATAAGATCCAATTAGTATGAAGCATATTCCTATGACAGTATTCATAGGTATTTTTTCGCTTAAAGCAATTAATGCAAAAATAGGTGCAAGTGCTGGTTTAATAAAGAAAACTATAGATGCTGTGGTTGCTGAAGTCTCGTCCATAGCCATAAAATAAAACATATATCCTAATCCTGTTACTACAATTCCTAAAAATATTACCGGAATTATATTAGCAGCACTTATTCCATAAATAATTGGTATATGAGACATAAAACTTAAACCACCCTTAGGATTTATTATGCTGCTAACTACTGGAAGATTTGATAATAATATAATCACAAGCATAATAATATCTCCAACTAAAAAACTAACACAGTTTAAAGTAATACTTCCATACTTTTCAGATCTCAGCTTTCCAACTACACTATAAAGTGAAAAAGTAACCGCTGCTAAAATAGATAATACTATACCTTTTACATCACTAACTGTACCAAAAGGATTTAGTATGCACACTATACCAACCAGACTAAGTATAATTGATATAATAGTACCTCTATTTAAATCTTCTTTTAAGAACAAATATGCAAACATTACCGTAAATACAGGGTTTGTACTAAAAATTATGGCAACCGTAGATGCCTTTGTAAATGTAATTGCCAATTGAAACAGGGACATGCTGAGTACAACACATAAAAATCCTGTACCTAGAAAATAATATAAATCATCCTTTTTAAAC
Source organism: Clostridium coskatii (assembly GCF_001675205.1). Taxonomy (NCBI): domain Bacteria; kingdom Bacillati; phylum Bacillota; class Clostridia; order Eubacteriales; family Clostridiaceae; genus Clostridium; species Clostridium coskatii. The sequence goes on from NZ_LROR01000037.1 coordinate 176,745, forward strand.
TTCATTTTTTTATTTCTCATAGCTTTAATAGTTGGTGGAAATAAAATTAATCCTCCTATTAAAAATCTAAGAAAATTTAATTGCAACGGATTTAAACCCACAGCTAATTTGCCTACGATTTCCATCGTACTAAAAATTACAGCAGCTAAAATAATAAATACGTAACCCACAATTACAAACATCCTTTCCCAAAATATTATTTAAATATATTAATTGAAACCTCTTTTAATTTTACTTATACCTCCTTTTATTCAACTTGCATATTTTCAATTAAAAAACAACATCAAAAAACAGCATTAATATACTTTAGAATATATCAATGCCGTGTTCCTGTCACTTTTATGCAAAGGGATAACTTTACACCATAACAAAATGGCAATTTCATTAAACTTATATTTACTTGTCTTCATTACCGCTTTTGGTAATAAGTATATATCTTTCATAACAGTTTGTCAACGATGCTATTATAGCTTTTTTAGCGATTCCGAAATAATTATCAGCAATATCTTTTACCATATCATCTATATCTTTTATGTTTCTACCAGCCAGCAATTTTTTTATATATTCTCTTGCTGTATTCGTTACAAGTGTACACTCTATTTCATATATTTTCCCTGTAACTCTATCTAAAACAGCTGTCATTGCAATCTCAGTATAAACCTCAGTTGCAGTTATTCCACCTGGAAGTTTTGCATAACCACTAACAAATATCTTATTTCTTTTCAACTCACTTATCTCCTAAACTTTAATCTTGATGAACCCTTATGGCAAAATTTCTAAACAGCATCATTATATCATATTTATCATAAAAAATCCTTAGATATGACCTCTTCTAAATCTTAAATTTTTGTACCATTTCACTGAGTTTTTGTGAAAATTCAGCCTGACTTTGTGCACTTAAAGCCACCTGATCTATTGCCTTAGTTGTTTCACTAACACCAATTTTTATATTTTGTGCATTTTCACTCGATTTCTGTGAAGTTGAAGCCACATTTTGAATTGCATCGCTTACTTGAGCAACTGTAGCAGTAAGTTCTTCCGACATAGATGCTATTTCTTCTGACATCTTACTTACAAAATTTGAATCCTCACTATAGTAATCTATTATACCTCTAAGCTGTTCAATTTTTCCGTATATCTCTTCATTTATAAACCTTAACAAATCACTACCATTTTCAGATAATTTTTTAGATGCATCCTGAACCTTTAAAATAGTATCCTGTATACTTGCTACAGCATTTTGGGATTCCTCTGCAAGTTTTCCTACCTCCTGTGCAACTACCTCAAAACCTTTTCCCTGCTCTCCTGCCCTAGCTGCCTCTATAGACGCATTTAGCGCAAGCAAATTTGTCTGTTCTGCAATACCTGAAATAGTTTCTGCCATAACCCTTATATTTTTAACAACCTTTCCATCTTCAATTGCCTGCAGCATATTGTTTCTCTTTTCCGTATACAAATTTTGTACCTGATCCATAATCTCTTTTCCATCTTTCTTGCCTTTGGTGGACTTTTCTTTTGCATTGTTTGCATTATTGCTTCCCTCTATTGCTTTGCCAGATAACTCATTGATGCTTGAATCTATTTCTTGTATAGATGCAGATATTTGTTGTGATGATGCACTTGCATCTTCAATTTGAGCTGTTATATTTGTTACTGCATTGTCTATTTCTTGAACTTTGGATGACAATTCTTCTGATGTAGAAGAAAGTTCTTCACTAGATGCACTCATATCCTGTGAATTATCCATTATTACCTTTATAAGTTCTTTGATATTCTTCTGGGCTTTTATAAGTGCTTCACTGGTTTTACCAAATTCATCTTTTCTAGTAACTTGATACTCATGGGTTAAATCAAATTTTGATAAATTTTCTGCAAAATCTAATGTTTCCATTAGTGGATTATTTATATCCCTTGATATAAATAATCCAAGACCTATTGCAATTAATGCCCCTATTATCATTAATATTATCATAGATCTATTTGAAGTTATATATACTAAGTGGTTCTCTACATTAGATGCCTTGGCACTATCGTTATTTATACTTATAAGTTTTTCAAGGTTGCTAAACATTTCCGTCTTATATCCTATTAATTGTTCATACTGTGTTACTACTTTATCATTATTTGCCGTATTCACAGATTCGACAACGTTTTCTCTTAAAGTTCTATATTGACTAAGTTGACTTTTAAATGTAGACCATATTTGCTTTTCTTCGTCATTCATGGATAACTTTTCATAACTAGAGATATACTTATCACTTTCAGCCTTATTTTGTTGAATATCTTTTTCTAAGTCATCCTTTTTAAAATTATCCTTTACATATACCAACTGTAATATATCAGACTCAGCCTGTGTCAAATTTTGCTTCATATCTGTAAGCATATACACACTTTGTAGTCTATTATTATACATTTCTTCAGAATTGGCATTTACAACTCCTAACGATTTTATACCTATAATTCCAACAATAACAATTAATATAGATATAATAAGGAAACATAAAATTAATTTTATCCTTACTCTCATATTTTTAAAAAAAGTCATATATTATCTCCCCTTTCATTCCCCTATATACTATATATTACAACAATGCCTAATAAAATCCAAATTATCCGGTGTTGCACAATATAAGAAGCACCTACCTAAGTAAATGCTTCTCAACTATATAAATCTTATTCACTATTGTCATTTTTCACATAACGCATAAACTACTGAAATGTTTTTACATACTGTTTCAAAATATTTTTATATTTTGTAATCGTATCTATTAAAACATATTCATCATTTCCATGACAGTTTACCCCACTTGATCCAAACTCTACTGCCAGAATGTTATCTTTTGAATAAAAACGTGTATCTGCAGAGCCATGTTGTCCAAATAAAATGCAATCTCTATCTAAAAATTGTGAAGCTACATTTTTAAGCTTTTTAACATAAGGAGAATTTATATCAGTTTTTACTGGATCCCCTGTATCTGAAATAATTATTTTACAATCTACTTTATTCTTAATTTGTAAAACAATATCATCTATATTTTGTTCAGGCAAAGTTCTTATATCAAGAGACATTTTACAATAATCAGGTACTTTATTATATACTTCCCCTCCATGAATCATTGCTAAATTAATTGAAGGTCCTTTGTACAACTTTGAATTTTCTTTGGCAAAAGGAAGATTTTTAATTGTATTATAGTGTTTAGATATACAGCAGAAAAAAGCTTAGCTATATTTTTACAAACTAAAATTTAACTAAGCCTTTAATATTCTATTTTTCTCTATGTACAACCCTATCATCTTCTTTAACACTATATAAAACTTGACGTCTATAGTAATGGATATAACTCCTTTTCTTCTCTATCTATTCTATCTGATAAGGCCTTAAAAATTTGTATTGTATCTTGTTTAAACCCTTCAATATTATTTGTAATTTTATTAGATGTATTATATTTTGATTTATAATTTTCATATGCTTCAGTAACTTTCTTCATTTCTTCACTATGCTGCCTTTTTAAACTTACTATATCCATATTCTTTCCTCCTTAGAATTGATTTACTATTAGTTTATCACTGAAAAACTATAAGTTCAGTATCATTTGTTACAACTTTCTTATTAAAGACAATGGATAGCTTTTATTTAAGTCATTGAGAGATTGCAAGCAGTGTTAGTAATTGATCCATTAACTACCATTATGCTACACATCCACACATAAAATATAGGACCAAGGCATTTACTCCTTAATCCTATTATAATTTCTCATACTCTACGTTCTACGAACAGAAATGCTGATATTATTATCTAGTAGTTTTCTGCTGAATCATATTCTTTACTTCTTCTTGTGTTAAACCGTCAGCATTAATAACAGGAACTTTTGTAGAAGTATCACTAAAACCCATCATATCTGTATTATATCCTGCTGTAACAATTGCATCTAAATTTTTGCACTTTGAAACATTATTCTCAAGATCTTCTCCTAAAATTTGCACTGAATATCCTTGAGCATTTAGATAATCTGCCATTCTAGACAATCCTTTTTCCACACCAATGTTTTTCATATGTTATCACCTCGTATTTATTTTTCCACTCATAGGTGTGGATATACATACTTATCACGTTTATTTTAATAAAAGTTGTTTGTTTCATAATGGTGTATTATAATTTAAATTTACCTACACTTTCATTAAGTTCCTTTACAACTTTATTTTATCAGTAGATGTATGTTTGTCTATAGTTTCTAATTTTCTAACAAAAATACATCCTACTATACTAACTATAATAATAAATACTGCTGGAAAATGACTATTTATTCCCCACAATATACCTGTTAAAGTTCCACCCACAAATGAGCCAATAAATTGTACTGTATTATAGATACCAGTAACAGTTCCTCTAATTTCCTTTGTAGAAAGTTTTGTTACACTTCCCGGGAGTATTGCACTAAAATTCATATATCCTGCCATGAAAAAAGTAGTTCCCAAAAGTATAATATAAAAATTGTTAAAAAAAAGGCTTCCTCCTCCAACTAATATACCTGCAAATGAAAAAAACGCTATCATAGATAACTTTCCTCTGTCTGCCAATTTTGAAGAAACAATCATGATGATAATACCTATTAAAGTTGCTGGTATATATTACCTATAATTCCAAATTTCTATATAAGAATTTTATCTTATCTTACAGCTATAATATTTGATGACATAGGCAAAATCTTGACCTCAATATTCCTCCAACAATAACAAAAGCCTCAGAACATAAGTCTGAAGCCTTAATTTTTGTATAATAAAAGCCCTAAGAGTTCTTCTCTCAAGGCTATTTACATCTTTCTAGAGTTTACATTATAGCACGATTTCTACGATATATTCAACGGACAACCTACCATCTTTTTATTGTAAGAATACAAATCCACGGTACAAAAGCACCGTGGAATAAATCCGTTGGAATATTAGTTTACAATATCTTTTTTCAACTTTGTTACGCTAATTAACGTAACAGCTTATTTATTTAAAGTATACTATAAATCAATTATTATTTATTGTACTTCAATACGTTCAACCTTTCCCAATAAGAATAAATAATTAAAAATGGCAATTACAATTAGAACAGCTGAGAACAATAGTGCTGGAACAAATGATCCTGTTGCTCCTACAATAAATCCAGTAATAATTGGTCCTACAACTCCACCCATATTAGAAACTGTATTTTGCATTCCAGCAACTACTGATGTCATATTTTTAGGTGCAACATCTCCAGGTAGTGCCCATACTTGAGAAGCTGCTACAGTGTTACCCGACTTAGCAATACAAAGTAATGCAACTGCTAAAGCTGGTGATTTAGTAAACGCTGCTACTCCAATACAAGATGCCATTAATAAGCCTACAATTAAAAATACCTTTCTCGTTGCAGTAAGTGATAATAACTTTTTAGAGTATACCTTATCAGATAGCCAACCTGCTATTATTTCAGCAACCATAGCACATAATAAAGGAAGTGACGCCGCAAATCCCATTTTAAGTAAACTCATTCCTCTTTCTTTGACCAAATAAGTAGGTAGCCATGTAATAAAGAAATATGAATTATAATTTATCATAAAAAATCCTATGCACATAGCCCAAATATTTTTATATTTCAGTAATTGATACCATTTTATCGAACTCTTTGAATCAACATTTTCAGCTTTAACGTTTTCATTGTTATCCTGGTTTATGTAATCTAACTCAAGCTTATTTACTCCTTTATGTTCCGCAGGAGTTTCCTTAAAAAATAACAACCATATAATAGTCCATATAACGCCTAACAAACCTATAAAAGCAAAGGTTAATTTCCAGTCAAATGTTACAATAAGCCATGCAATTAATGGCATTGCAATTGCTCCTCCAAATTTGGAGCCACTATCAAACAATCCAGAAACAGTAGCTCTTTCCTTTTTAGGAAACCATTTTGAAGTTATTCCTGCATTACTTGGATACGCACCAGCTTCTCCAGCTCCTAAAGCTACACGAAATCCTAGCAATGATTTAAATCCTACTGCTAAACCCGTTACAGCAGTCATTATAGACCACCAGCCAACAGCAAATCCAAGGGTCTTTTTTTGACCAATTCTGTCTGCAACCCAACCTGCTGGAATTTGTAATAATGCATATGACCAGAAAAATGCAGACATGAGAATACCCATTTCTCCAGATGATAAGCTAAATTCTTTAGATATATGAGTAGCTCCTGTAGAAAGTACTGTACGATCAATATAGTTAATTGCAATTGCAGCCCACATCATAGCAGCAACAATCCAGCGAATATTTGTCCTTCTACCCATGCTGTTTTTCAATGTACTTTTTCTATTTTCCACAACTATACCCCCAATTTAACCTATTTATAAAGAACTTAAAGTTTGTTCACAATAAATTTAGGTTTTTCTTTATTGACTAATACGCTTACAATATTTTCTACACAAGTCATTCCAAGTGCATCAGTAGCCCCAGCTGTATAGCCAGCAATATGAGGTGATGCAATAAAATTAGGTAACTCAAATAATGGGTGTGATTTTAAGGGTTCCTCTGTAAATACATCTAAAGCTGCCCCTGAAATTACTCCTTCTTTCAATGCTTTATAAAGGTCCTCTTCTACAACAATCCCCCCCCTTGATGCATTAACTAAATATGAACTTTTTTTCATCATCTTCAATTTTTTATAGTCAATTAAATTCTTCGTGCTATCTAAAAGTGGAATATGAATTGAAACAAAATCACTTTGTTTTAATAATTTATCTATCGTTACAAATGTAATTCCATTTTCAGCTGCAAACTTTTCATCTGGATAAGGATCATATGCAAATACATTCATACTGAATCCCTTTGCTCTAAAAGCAACTTCTTTACCTATGTTTCCAAGTCCAACAATTCCTAAAGTTTTTCCATGGACATCAGTTCCAAAAGTCCTTGGCCATTCGCCTTTCTTTGTCAAATCATTAGCTTGAGGGATTTGTCTTGCTGAAGCAAGTATTAATCCAAACGCAAAATCTGCAACAGCATGTTTATTAGCATTCGGAACATTTGTTACATATACATTTCTCTTTTTTGTTGCTTCTAAATCAATATTGTCAACCCCAACACCATGTTTACATACAATTTTCAAATTTGGCGCATTTTTTAATACGTTTTCATTAATTTGAGTAAAAGCCACTATTAATGCATCAACATCGTGTATCTTTTCTATAAATTCGTCTTCTGCAATATCTGCTGGCAGATAACTGACTTCTATACCGTTTTTACTTAAATACTCTATAGGTTCTTTTGAATATTTTGCAAATGAAGGTGATGTAGATATTACTTTCATTTATTACACGTCCTCTCTCATTTCTTACCAAATCAGTATGAACAAATTTACATACTAATTTGATAAATTCAATTATTTTATAATGATAGTATAATTATTAATTTTTAGGTACTAATTCAACTGCTGATTTAATTGCAGCTAACATGCTCTTTTCATCAGCAATATTTTTTCCAGCTATGTCAAAGGCAGTTCCGTGGTCAACAGACGTACGTATAACTCCTCCATTTAACCCAACTGTTACATTTATTCCATCAGACATTCCAAGAACTTTTATAGGAATATGTCCTTGATCATGATAGCAGGCAACTACAATATCAAAGTCACCATTTACAGCACGGAAAAATACTGTATCAGGTGGATAAGGTCCACTTACTTCTATACCTTCTTCTTGAGCTCTTTTTATTCCTGGAATCAATTTTTCTTCTTCCTCACCATTTCCGAAAAGTCCATTTTCACCAGCATGTGGATTTATACCAGAAACTGCAATCTTCGGATTCTTGTATCCAGCTCTAGTTAATACATCATTAGCTAATTTAATAACCCTATAAGTTCTTTCAGGATTTATCATTTCAACTGCTTTTACAAGACCAACATGTGTTGTAAGATGAATTACCTTAAGTTTTGGTGATGATAACATCATTGAATAATCTTTTGTATTAGTTAATTCTGCTAAAATTTCTGTATGTCCAGCAAATTTATGTCCACCTTTTTGCATTGCTTCCTTATTTAAAGGTGCGGTACAAATAGCTTGTATTTTATTTTCTTTTGCAAGTTTAACAGCTTTTTTTACAAATTGAAATGCTGCATCTCCGGCAACCGGTGACATTTTTCCAATAGTTAAATCTTCAGGAATTATATCAATATTAAAGCAATCAATTTTACCATATGAAAACTCTGCATCCTTTATATCATTTATTAAATTTAAGCTTACATCAGACTTAGTAATTTCTATTGCCTTTTTTAAAAACTTTGGATCTCCTATTACAACTGGTGCACAAATATCATATACATTTCTATGACTTAGTGCCTTTACTATAATTTCAGGACCAATTCCCGCTGCATCACCCATTGTAATACCAATTACAGGTTTTTTAAGCATCTCTTTTCCTCCTTGCTCTAAAATTATCTCATTCCTTTATCTGCATTTTCCTTTAGCACTTTCTTTAAGGCTTCAATGCCTTCCTCTGGTAATTGATTAAAAGGTGCACGACATTTGCCAACATTGTATCCTAATAATGACACTGCTGTTTTAACAACTGTATTTGGATTTCCATATTTGAAGCAGCCACGGAAACTAGCTATGCTATCTTGGTATTCCTTAGCTTTTTCCCAATTACCTTCTATATAAGAATTGTAAATTGATGCCATAGTATGAGGATATACATTTGCACAACCTGCAATACCTCCAACACCACCTGCTTTTAAAGCCCAAAGAATTAATTGGTCATTTCCAGATAAGACACTGAAATTATTTTTTTCAGTTGCAGAAATATATCCAAGAATGTTTGTAAAGTTACCTGAAGAATCTTTTGCACCAATAATGTTAGGAATTTGACTTAACTTTCCAACTGTTGCTGGAGCTAAAGCATTACCAGTACGAGCTGGAATATTATATAATATGATTGGCATATCTACTGCTTCGGCTACAGTTTTATAATGATCATATAATTCATTTTGGCTGGCTACTGCAAAGCTAGGTGTAATTATACTTAATGCATCAGCTCCTAAATCCATTGCCATTTTTGATTGCTCAATTGTTTCTTTAGTTGAAACACATCCTGTACCTGCATATACTGGAACACGTCCATTAGTTTCTTCAATTACAGTTTTAAGAACTAACTTTTTTTCTTCTTTATTTAAAATATAACCTTCCCCATTAGTACCAAAACAGAATATAGCATGTACACCGCTTTCAATTTGGCGATTTACTTGTTCTCTAAGTGCAGCAGCATTTATAGATTCATCCTCATTCATTGGTGTAATCATTGCTGATATAATTCCTTTAATTTCAACTTGTTTCATTTTTAAACATCCTTTCTATAAAAACTTAATTTTATATAAAAACTTTAATTTAAAGAATTTGTTTATATAATTCACAGGCATCTTCTTTGGTAACTTTACGCATATTATTATCTAGTAAACGTGTAACCTGCATTCCTGCATCAACTAAAATATCCAAATCAGATGCTGGTACGTCAAAAGTAGATAGACTCGTTGGAATATCCAAATGCTTTACAATTTTTTCAAACTGTTTAATCATAAATTCACTTTTTTCTTTCACAGTAGTGCAAGTTTTTTCTCCATGAACACATCTGTCATATGATTCAGCAAATTTTGCGCGACACACTGGTTCATTAAATCTCATTACAGGTACCAAAAGAATCGCATTAGATACGCCATGAGCAATATGATATTTACCACCAAGTGGATAACTTAAAGCATGTACAGCTGTTGTTCCTGAAGCTGTTATTGCAACTCCTGCGTAAAAACTTGCAATTTGCATTTTATTTTTAGCACTCATTGCTTCAGCATCATCACAGGCCTTAACAATATTATTAAGAATCATATCCAAAGCTTCTAGAGCAAAAATATCACTGAAAGGATTTGCCTTGTTTCCAGTAAAGCACTCAATAGCATGAGCTAATGCATCTACACCAGTAGCAGCTGCAATTTTTCTAGGTAACTTTTTAATCATAATTGCATCTAAAATAACATAATCTGCAATCATTTCTTCATTTACTATACCTATCTTTAATTCTTTCTCAGGAACTGCCACAATTGCATTAGGTGTAGCTTCAGCTCCAGTTCCAGCTGTTGTAGGTATCATCAAAGTCTTTATACACTTTTTAGCTAATTTAGGTTCATCTAATAATTCATGAACTCCATAATCATCTGTTGCAAGTATACTAGCAAGCTTTGCAGTATCCATAACACTGCCTCCGCCTACTGCCATAATAAAATCAGCTTTACTTGCCTTAAATTCATCTACAAGCTTTTGTGCTTGACTATATGTAGGTTCAGGTGGTAGATCATCAAGTATAGTTACTTCAACTCCTGTTGCATTCACAAAGTTCATAGGATAATCTAATAAACCTGCACTTTCAATTCCTTTGTCTGTAAAAACAGCTAACTTATTTACTTTATTTTTTAAAATAATTGTTTTTATATTTTCTAATGAATTTTCACCACTATATACAACATGTGGCATTTTTAGATTATATTTTTCTAACATTTTATAACTTCCTTCCCTCATTTAATCTTAAAAGCATTTTTGATAAATCGCTAAATATAGTTTTTTTACCAAATCCACCAGATTTTGAAATTACATTTAGCATCTTTCCATTATAATTAAGCTGTGACAGCACAACTCCACAATCCATTTCACATACAGGAAATATACCTTTAATACCAGCCTCACGTGCAAATCCAAGGAGTGAATCTCCCCCCATAATGAAAATGGTACTATCACATCCCTTGTCAATTAACCGCTTCAAAATCTTGCCCATGCTAGATATAATATGTGTACGCATCTGTTCAACTGAAATTCCTCTTTTCTGTGCATAAGCAGTTGTGCTCTCAGTGCCTTCCATATCGTTTGTATCAAGAATGACCATATGATTATTTTCACTAGAATCATACAAATTCTGAATAAATTCATCTGCATCACAGTTTTCTGCCCAATCAGTGTTCAGCTTTTGCTCTGGAGTAAGTCTAAAATATGGTATTCCCTTACACTTTGCATCATTGCATTGAGCAACTGAAACTGGATTAACACTGCCGCATGCTACAAACATATTGGGTTTTATTTCAGGTATTCGCGGTCTCTCGCTTCCAAGCTGAAGAATCTGTGATAATATAGATGCTAATCCTGCACAACCAGCTATTAGATGCATTTCATCCTTTTTATTAAGCTTTTCAGCAATATTTTTGATATCCTGATCACAACTCGAATCATACACTATGATTCCTTCTGTTGATTCACATGATTCTGAAATATCTGCGCTCATAATATGAACTGGAAGCTCAGACTGAGAATTAATAATTTCTTTTATATCTGAGTAACAAATCGGCTCAAAGGGGTCCTGACCAAAAATGCTTTGAGCAACTGGAATTCCATTTATATAATGTACACCATTTACAGTAGTGCGACCCATTTTCGGAAATGCAGGAATAAAATGAATGTGTTTTGATTTACTTGCCAGCATTGCCGCCGTAAGTTCTGCACCAATATTTCCACGCAAAGCAGAATCAGTTTTTTTATAAATATATGAAATTCCGATTTCAGTTGCTTGTCTTACAATTGAAAATACTTTTTGATACGCTTCTGCCTTATCAAGATGGCGAGTCTCTGCATCAATTACTAATACTTCCACATTTGACTCTATTTTAGTGTAATTGATTTGAGAATCAACTATCACATATGTTACAGCACCACTAAGTGTGAACTGCACACCTGTATCTAGTGCTCCTGTAAAATCATCTGCTATTATCAATAGTTTAACCATGTAATGTAAGGCCTCCTCCAATTAATGTAATGATTTCTATTAATAAAAATAAAATATTTAATAAAGATTTCATGGACATTATGCCGTGTTCTTTATGCCCTTATAATATCAGAACTTATAATTCCATTAAATGAAAACGTCCACATTTTTCGTTTAATTTTGAAACAATATTAAAGCTTATTGTATTTATTGATGAAATATTATAATATTGTTACATAAGTATTTCATATTTGAACATATGATTATAAGGAGAGATATAAAATGTCATCTAAAATAAGAATTTTAGCCATTGCACCATATTCCAGTATGGAGCCTTTACTAATTAAGGTCTCAAAAGATTATCCCAATATAGATCTGACAATTACAGTGGGAGATTTAAAAAAAGGAGTAGAAATCGCTCAAAATAATTTTCACGGAAACTACGATGTTATTATATCACGAGGCGGTACTGCTAAATTACTTCAACAGTCAGTTTCACTGCCTGTAATTGAAATTAACACATCTGTTTATGATATTTTACGTACTTTAAAATTATCAGATGCTGATACAAAAAAAGTCGCAGTAGTTGGTTTCCCAAATATTACAAAGGACCTTTTATCTTTAATGGAATTATTACCATATGAAATTGACATATTTACAATAAATTCTGCAGATGAAGATATTTCAATTCTACAAAATTTAAAAGATACTGGTTACCATGCTATTCTTTGCGATATGATTACCTATACAACTGCTAGAAAATTTGGTATGAATGCATTTTTAATTACATCGGGAATTGAAAGTATTCGTGATGCATTTGATACTTCTGTTTTTTACTGTAATAACTATACTAATATGAGATCTGAAAATCACTTTTTAAGACAACTTATCCATGGAAGAGATGCCAAAACAGTAGTTTTTACAAATGATGGGAAATTATTTTATTCTACACTTTTAGATGATGATACAGATATTTTAGATACACTTCATAAAAAAATAGATGAAGTTCTTCCAACTGGAAAACGTCATTTCTTACATCGTCAAAATAACCTGCTTTATTCTATTCAAGGACAGAGAATTCTCTCTGACGAATTTGAATATATAGCTTTCTATTTTTCTGTTAGTAAGCCTCCACTATCTGGCAACAAATGCGGTATCAATTACAGTAGCAGTAAAGAAGTAGAAAAAGATTATTTCAATAGTGCTTATAGTATAGTTGGTTCAATTGATAAACTTAACAGCACCATTGACCAAGTAAATCAAAATTTTTACCCTGTTATGATTTCTGGTGAAGAAGGTACAGGAAAAAAGCAAATTGCTAAGGCTATCTATTTAAACAGTCCTGCAGTTAAGCAGCCATTTATAGAAATTGATTGTACTCTATTAAGTGATAAAATATGGGATTACATTTTAAATAATCATAATTCACCTTTATGTGATTCTGGTAACACTATTTTTATAAAAAATGTAAATGGTTTAAGTCAGCAGCAGCAAAAGGAGCTTTTAATTGCCATGACAGATATGGAAATTTGTAAAAGAAATAGAGTTTTACTTTCATGTATAAGTTCTTCTAGCGGAACACTTGATTCAAATATGATGGCATTTATAAATCACCTGCACTGTTTTATCATCACTTTACCAGCATTAAGAGATGATCCAGCGCGCATAGATTCAATTTTAAAACTATATCTTAACAAACTAAATATATCTACTGGAAAACAAATTTTAGGAATCACGCCAGATGCAATACAGATGCTTTGCGGATTTTCTTGGCCTTATAACTATACGCAATTTACTCGGGTTATTCAAAATCTCACTATAATAACTAAAGGTCAATATATTTCTTCTGATGAGGTAAAAGAAGTCTTAAGTAAAGAGAAAACTATTTTTTCAACTTCTTTCAATTCTAAATATTCTGCAAAGCTATTAGACCTATCTCGTCCTCTTAGTGAAATTGACAAAAATATTGCACTAAAGGTAATTGAGGTGTGTAACGGCAATCAAACCAAGGCTGCTGAAAGTCTCAAAATCAGTCGAACTACATTGTGGCGTTTAATTAAATCTAAATAGATGTTCTGCAAACTATCTATTTTGGGGAAAGGGCATATTAGAATTTGTTATTTCTAATATAAAATAATTTGCCACCCAGAAAATAAACGCGGTGGCAAATGGGTGGCAAACAGCCAAATTTTCATATTTAATTACACAAATCTATTGATTTACCTTGATTAGCTTAACTACACACTCCACGTGTATCAACGCTATTATGAGAAGACAATTTATTTACCTCGTTATTATCATGGGAGCACAATTTGTCAGTCTTATTTTTATCCTTAATATTTCTTCTTTGTGGCTTAAATTTATTTCCATTCATATTATTTTTCATACCTGTTTTATATACAAATGTAAGTTGTGCTGGATCTTTATTGCCATCTTCATCATATCCACCAACAATCACTTTTTCCACAACACTTTCAAAAACATATCGGTCAAATTTATTTAGGACCTCATTTTGTTCCAATGTTTTCTTAAACTCTTTCAAACGGCATTTAATATTTTTCTCATCACCTGCCGTTTCTTGTAACTTCTGACGCTCGTTTAAAAGTTGTTCCTGCTTTTCCATCAATACAGAATATTTTGTTTCATACATATCTTTATCTATAACTTCTTCCAGAAGCATATCTACTAACTTATTTTTCTTGTTTTCTATTGCACCTATCTCTTTTTCTACTTTAGCAAGCTGTTTATTTACAGTACTACTGCTTAGTGTGTCATCCATCCTTTGAAGGAATTCATTTAATACATCTTTGTTATCGCTGCATAGCAGACGATAACTTTGAACAAAAGCGTCCTCAATTGCTTTTTCTGATATACCTTTGCTATCTGGGCAAAACTTCTTACCATTTTTGGTAGCTACTACACACTGCCAGATAATCTTGCTGTACTTGGAACTGCTATGCCAGACACGCCTTGACAAGTTGCTGCCACAGAATCCACATTTCAGCATACAGCTAAAAGCATATTTTCTGCTGTATTTTTCTCTCTTTCCAACACCTACTGTTGTTCTGTTTTTGCTTCTTCTTTTAAGTATTTCATGTGCTTTTTCAAAGACTTCTTCACTTATAATGGGTTCATGGTGATTACGTATATAAAACTGATCTTCCTCTCCCATATTTTCAAGCCGCCTCTTTGAAATTGGGTCGACAGTAAAAGTCTTACCCAGCAACAGATCACCTTTATATTTCTCATTTTTAATAATTCCAATAACTGTAGATGGTGCCCATGTTGAGCTCCCATATTTTGTCTTGTACCCAAGATTCTCTAGCTCATGTCCTATCACAGAAGCACCAGCACCATCAATATAACGCTTGAAAATGTACTTGACAATCTCCGCCTCTTCTTTATTTATAGTAATAGTCTTGTCTTCTGGATGATAGTCATATCCAAGACAGCCTTGAAATCCTACCAATTCTCCACGTTTCATTTTCATTTTTAATCCCTTTTTGACATTGGAAGAAATGTTTTCAACTTCCTGTTGAGCTACAGAACTAAGTACAACAAGCAGCAATTCTCCATCCATCGTAAGGGTGTTTATTTTTTCATCTTCAAAATAGATGGCGATATCTTTTTCTTTGAGCATACGGACATATTTTAGTGTATCCAAGGTATTTCTGGCAAACCTTGAAATAGATTTTGTAATAATCATATCAATATTTCCATTCATACAATCGTTAATCATACGCTGGAAATCTTCACGTTTTGTGACTTGTGTACCTGTAATTGCTTCATCTGCATAGATATCTACCAAGACCCACTCTTTATTCTTATTAATCAAATCAGTATAATAATTGACTTGTGATTTATAACTATTCAATTGATCTTCGCTATCTGTACTGACACGGCAATAAGCAGCAACACGTAAACGTTCTATCTTTTTCCCGCGTATTCGTTTTGTCAATGCATTTCTTGCTTTTATAACCTCAACTTCCTGCATATAACATCCTCCTTTGTATCTACTTTATAGTATTATGATACTACATAAGACAATACATTTTCAAGCTGTTATATCAGAAAATATTTTATAGTCTTTCATAAGTCGGCTTTTAACGAGATTATATTCCTTCTTTGAAATTAGCTTACAGGAAAGTAATTGTTTTAGCATAGCAATTTGCATACTGTATCGAATTAATTTTTTATCCATTAAAAACCTCCTTGCTTTTAAATATATAAAAAATCAACAAATCGGATGGCTTCGGCAAAGCTCCACAGGACTTTGGCCTTATCCCATGCTTATGGGTATACCGCCCAATGCCGTGCAGACGTTCAAGGCGGGAGTATCATTATCCCAATATGCAGGTCATGGCAGCAACCTTGCCAAAGGTCACTTGCGAATCACTGGAATAATCGCTCACTTTTTATTTCCCCCTTTAGTGGTCATGGCGCTCCAGTTCGCCGGCTCTCTACATATTGAATGTATCCGATTATTTTATGCTATGCCACGAATGGCATTTTCTTTGTCAAAGAACAAATAGGTTTTATCAACCCGTAAAAGCATACTTAAATAGACAATATGCTTTTACAGAATGACAACTTCAAAGTTAGGGCGTATTGGAGATCCATACGCCCTTATATGTTTAGATTTTAAAACTTAAAATCATTTTCAGTAGGGCAGTGGTAATCTGTTCTTGAATGTACTTGTCCACAAAATAATATCCATTACCATATTCATCAGTAACCACCTTTGTAGAAAGTTTTGCAATATATCCTTGGTAGTGATCCAGTATATATTCAATTGCCACAGCATCACCATTACTTGCTGCTTTTATTATAGGAAAGGGAATCAACTTTTTTGTTTTTTGCATAACTCTTCCTCCAATAGTGTTTTTATGATTTTTAATGCACTAGTACGGTTGCGATATACTGTACTGCGGTTTACACCTAATTCATCCGCAATTTCTGCATCCGACATTTCCAGATAGTAAGACATCAGAATGATGTCACGCTTACGTTTTGGTAAAATATCCAGTGCCTCTGCAATCTGATAATCAATAACTTCCACATTCAGCGACAAGATCTTATAAATTCGACTATCAAGATGATAGGTATCAAAGGTTTGTAGCTTGTTCAATTCCAATTCCGACATTTCTGAAAACAGACATTCACGCTTACTTCGTCTACCAATAGAACGATAGCAATTACTTCTGGTACGTATCATAACTTTTCTTGCTATATAGTCAAATTGGAATTGAATGCTTGTCTGAAAATCTTCCTGAATCTGATGGTTAAGTTTTTCGAATGGTACTTTGCTGAAAGAAGATGGCTTCATAGAATATCACCTCCTTTCTTAGCCATAGGTAATTGCGAAACTCACTGATAAAAATGAATAAAAGATGTTTAGAAGTTGCAAAAGCATTGTTAGAAGTTTAAAGACAAATTTTTATGATTTGAAATAACCATATTGATAAAAAAAGGCGCAC